>JAQVBK010000008.1 GCA_028690365.1 Candidatus Cloacimonadota bacterium | reverse complement strand
TGAATTGCAATCATTGTGTAGCTAATGTAGAGAATGCTTTATCGAAAATAAACGGTATTGATTCGGTGGAGGTGGTACTCAGCGAAAATGCAGCATATCTTTCTGGAACCTATCAAATGGAAGATGTGAAAAGAGCAGTTGAAAACGCTGGTTATACGGTGCTTGATAAATAAAAAAGCCCATGAAAAAATCATGGGCTTCAAATAAATAATGTGTGCTGGCTATAATTTACTACCATCTGTTCAGAATTTTATCTGACAAGAAAAGATTGAGATACTCTTTCTTGAGCAATATTGAGTGAAGTTGTTTGAGCTTTGCCAGCTCACTCTCCAGTAATCGGTTTTGTGAGTCTTCCAGTTCAGTTTGACTGATAAGGTTTAATTCATATCTTTTTTCAGCCAGTTGATAGTTTTTCTCTGCAAGTTCCATCTTCTTTTCTATGATATCATATACTTCTATTGCATTCATGTATTCTTGTTTCAGAGAATTATAGTCATCGACAAACTTCTTTTCCTGCAGATTCAAACGTAGTTCAGAAATAATTTTGTTTCTTCTTAATCTACTCACGTTTTCTCTTTGCTTGAGTTGGTTGAACAGCGGATACGAGACATTAAAACTAATTCCATAGTTATCATCATAATAGTCGTTGTTCAGAAGAGAATTTTCATTGTTACCGGTAAAACTGTAACTGTAAGAAGCTGAGATATAGAGATCGGGCAATAAACTCAGTCGGTTTTGAAGTAGATTAAGCTTGGTTATTTTCAATTGATTGCGTTCTATTTCAATTTCTACAGGCGATTTATAATCCTGAATTTCTTCGGTAACACCAATTGTTGGACTTTCAAAAGGATAACCTTCATCTTCCATTTCCAGAGTTCTGAAAAAATCTCTCCTTTTGTTCAAAAAAGATGTTTTCAATTCCTTAATGTTGATTTCAGTGTCCAACAGAGAAATTTCACTGCTCTGTAAATCTAGAATTGTTGCTTTTCCTAATTCCATCAGTGATTCAGTCATTTGGTGATTCTTCAGTTTAATTGCATAAATACTTTCCTGAATTTTTATGCTTTCTTGAGTTTCAATCAAACTGAGATACAAGCCGAGAATATCGTAAACCGTTTGTTTGACTTTCTTTTCGAATGTAAGTAGACTGTTCTTTTTATTCAGTGATGAGGTGTTGATATTAAAATAAGTTGGTTCATTCAAAGATAGAGACTTGGAAATATTTAGTGATGCATTTTTTGAATCAGAATTTTTGTTGTAAGCTTTTGAAGCAGAAACAGTGGCTGAGGGAAGAATTTCATAGTAGCTTGAACGTAATTGTGATTTGCTGTTTTCCATATTTGCTTTTGTCTCTTGATAGTTAAATGTTGCTTCAAGTTTTTCGGAAATCAGATCTTCCAGCTTATAAACCTGGGCAGGTAATAGAAGTGGGATCAATAACAGAACAAAAAAAATAGGTGATTTCATCAGAACTCCTTTCTATTTAATAATTAAAAAAAATACCGAATTAAATAATCCATACATGCCGAAAACAATCAAATTAAAGATAGTTAGCCATTTATGGATATATTTGTCATAATACTCTACAATTAGATCGACATCAATCAAGTCAGAGAGCTTTTCAATGTAAGATTTAGCTTTGTATTTTTCCATTAGATATGGGACAAAATCTCTTAGGAACTGGCGAACAATCTCAAAACCAAGAAGCGCTAAGTAATGTTTAATTTTCTCTTTGACGAAAGCAGGTAGAAACCAGTTATCTATAGGACGAAGCTTATCTGATATTTTGTTAAAAACAGAATTTTCCCATGCAGCAATTCGGGTGTTACGGTTTTGTTCATCTTTGGCTGCGTCCAGATAGTCATTCAGCAGATTATTCATTTTATCAATGAGCCATTTCTTTTTTCTATAAACATAAGCCGGAGTGCAGGGGATTCTTCTGCCCCTGAAATATTTCTCGTTTTTCGGCAGAAATAGAAAAGCTTTAATTACGAAAATTAGAGAATAGCCTAGGAGAGCATTAAACAGGATAATTGAAATAAATTGAAACAAAGTTATCAAAATCCACCTCCAGCGCCACCGCCACCACTGCTTCCACCTCCAAAACCACCAAATCCTCCGAATCCGCCTGATCCTCCTCTAAAACTGCCTCCGCGTCCTCCACCCAGCAAACTTCCGATGATAAACCATTTGAGAATTCTACCCCTCGTTACAATCATCAGTATGATGAATACTACAATTGCCATGGGAGAAACAGTTCGTGAACTCCTGTTTTCTTTATAGGCTCTGCTGGAAGCATGACCGGTCAATTTAACTCCTTTTGCATCGGAGATTATCCGGGCAAAAGCAACAGTTCCGGAGATAACAGCTAATTTATAGCTGTCATTTCTCAATTGAGGCAGCATCTGGTAGCGATAGATTTCACCGGCTTTTCCGTCTGGAATGATTCCTTCAGAACCATAACCGGTTTCTATCCATAGCCGCCTGTCTTTTTTTGAAATAAGAATTAGTAGACCTTCATCATTTTTAGAACCGATACCCCATTTAGCATATAATTCATTAGCATACTGTTTTTCATCTATTCCTTGAAGATCGTCAACAATCACAACGGCAATTTCAAATCCTGTTTTTTCTTTCAGTTCTGTTATTAATTGATTCAACGCTCTTTCTGTATCATCAGGAAGAACATTGGCAAAATCATTAACCCACCCTATAGGAGACGGATAATTAACCGCATTTAAAAACAGTGGAAATAACAGTAGAAAAAACAGAACTCCCCAAGGCATTTTGTTTATATAATTACTTACTTGATTTATTCTGTAAAAACTGTAAATTCCGAAAGGATGATTCAGAGATTCTACAATATTATCATACTTCATGTAAAAGATGTCCCATTTTTATCTTTTTGGTTTCAAGATAATGCCTGTTTTCTTTCTTAGGAGAGATTTCGATAGGAACTCTTTCTTCTATAACCAAATCATAACCTTCCAACCCTATAAGTTTTTTGGGATTATTAGTAAGGAGTGCGATTCTTTTTATTCCTAAGTCTTTCAATATTTGTGCTCCTATTCCATAATCTCTTAAATCGTCCTGAAATCCCAATCTATGATTAGCTTCAACAGTGTCATATCCTTGATCCTGTAAAGCGTATGCTCTAAGTTTGTTTATCAAACCGATTCCTCTACCTTCCTGTTTCATGTAAAGAATTACTCCTGAACCCTTCTCGGCAATTTTCCTGAAGGCATAATCGAGTTGTTCACCACAATCGCAACGAACTGAATGCAATGCGTCTCCGGTAAGACATTCGGAATGAACTCTGACCAAAACTTTCTCATCTTTACTTATATCGCCTTTTACTATTGCCAAATGATATTCATCAGTAACCTTACTGGCATAACCGATCACCTCAAAATCTCCATAAATGGTGGGGAGTTTTGCCCGTGTAACTGCTTCTACAAGTTTTTCACGTTTCTGCCGATAATGGATTAAATCTTTGATGGTAATGATGAGCAGATTGTATTTCTCGGCAAATTCTATTAAATCGTTAATTCTTGCCATTTCTCCGTCATCCTTAATGATTTCACAAATGACTCCGACTTCAGTCAGATTAGCAAGTTTACAAAGATCAACTGCTGCCTCTGTGTGACCGGCTCTTTTTAATACTCCTCCGGGTTCAGCCAATAAAGGGAAAATATGTCCTGGTCTGACAAAGTCTTCCGGTTTTGATTCTACAGAAGCAAGTTTTCTGAGGGTATTGGTTCTATCTGAGGCAGATATGCCAGTTGTGGTTTGTTCTCTGGCATCTACGGAAATAGTGAATTTTGTTCCGTGTTTTTCCGTAATATTATCAGTCATCAACTGTATTTCAAGTCTTTTGCCAATATTTTGTGACATTGGTGCACAGACTAATCCGCGAGCTTTTGATATCATGAAGTTTATCTGCTCTGAAGTAATTAACTCTGCAGGGCAGACCAGATCACCTTCATTTTCTCGGTTTTCATCATCAACTACGATGACAAATTTACCCTGTCCAAATTGTTCAATAGCTTGTTTAATTGTAGCAAATTTGTATGACATTTTTCCTCTTTAGTTATATTTTTCCTTCGTTATGAAGTTTTATGAAATTAGAAATAGAGCGAATGTAAGTCTTTTCGATATCATCGGGAAAATAGCAAGCCGGCAGTTCTTTGTTTGCTCGATGGTAGGCGATACATTCACAACAGATACCTTTTCTGGAACACGGATAAGTGCAGTTGCAGTGTTTCTGATTTTTCTTCTGATTTTCGCAGCTCATGAATTCTCCATTTAACTTCTTCTAAGAATGAAGAAGGTTAAGTCGTCATCAAAACTGATTCTTTGTGAGTATTCGAGCAATTCATTTACAATAGCATAGAACTCCGGATTGTCTTTGAAATTAATTTTCACCAGAATTTTTTTTAAGCCATCTATATCAAGCATATCTTCCTGTTTATTTCTGATTTCAATTGCAGCATCAGAATAAAGAAACAAAGTACTATTTTCCGGTAAGGTAAATTTGTAATTCTGCCATGACATATTTTCAAACCAGCCTACAGGAAGAGCTTTACTTTCCAAAAGAGTTATTCCATCCTGAGATAATATCATTGGAGTGGTGTTTGGTCCGGCAAAACTCCAGGTGACTTCGTAATTTGAAGTATTGACAATACCAACAAAAAGAGTAAGATATTTTTCGCCGAATTTTACATTGTGAAATGACTTATTGAATTCTTTCAGCATTTCGGCAGGTGTAGAGAAGCTAAAACCAGGAGTAGCATAGCGATGGAAAAATTGTTTCACGAAAACAGTTACCAGTGATGAGGCAACCCCATGACCCGATACATCAGCCATGTAGAAGCAGTAGTGAAAATCATCCAATTTGATTATATCAAGAAAATCTCCTCCCAGAGATTCACAGGGGAGATATTCATATGAAAATTCGAGATTATTGCTGAGTTCAATGTTATTTTCAGGAAGTAAACTAAGCTGTAATTGTTGTGCAGATTGAAGTTCCTTCTGTACTCTGTTATTGTGATTTTTAAGTTGAAGGTACATTTCTCTGATTTTGAGATGTTGTTTTGCTCTCAACTTGACTTCAAAAATGTCGAAAGGCTTTGTTATAAAGTCGACAGCTCCATATTCGAGTCCTTTGATTCTGGATTCTTTGTCGTCCAGCGCTGTAAGAAAAATTACCGGTATCTCAAAGGTTTTAGGATTCTTCTTAATTCGTTCACAGACCTCATAACCGTTTAAACCCGGCATCATAATATCAAGAAATATCAAATCCGGTACTTCTCTTTCCAGATAATCAATAGCATCTTCGCCTGATTCTACCGAAGCAATCTGATAACTATCTTCACTAAAAGATTTTTCAAGAACCATCCTGTTTACATAATGATCGTCAACAATCAAAATTTTAGCACCATTCATTGCTATCCTCTTCTTTCGAAAAATTATTATCCAGCCATTTTATTGTATTCTGTAAATCTTCAGGAATTCTGCTTTCAACCGTCAATAATTGATTGGTAGTCGGATGAATAAATTCCAGTTTATAAGCATGTAAAGCTTGTCTATGAAGATGGTTGTCAAGGAGTAATCTAACTTTCTTGTGTAAAAATAACGGTAGATTGCTGATAGTTGTCTTGTAGCTATTGTATATAGTATCCCCCAGAACAGGATTTCCAATACTCTTAAAGTGGACTCTTATCTGGTGAGTTCTACCAGTCTCTAATATTATATCTACAAGTGTGAAATAATTGTATCTCCTCATTACCTGATAATGAGTTATTGCCTGTTTTCCGTGTTCGTATACCGCCATGGTTTTCCTGTCTTTTCGATTGCGATCTATTGGTGAATCGATTGTCCCACGATCTGATTTTATTTCACCACTTAAAATAGCAAAGTATTGCTTTTTAATTTGTCTTTGGGCAAACATCTCTTGGAGTTTCATGTGGATAGAATTATTTTTTGCAACAATCATTAATCCGGTCGTATCTTTATCTAGACGATGAACTATTCCCGGTCTGTTCTCATGCAGAGTGGAGATATTATCTTGTAAATAATAAAGCAGAGCATTTACAATAGTATTATCCCAGTTTCCGGGAGCAGGGTGAACGGTTATCCCAGGAGCCTTGTTTATAATCAATATTTCTTCATCCTCGTATACAATATCCAAGGGAATTGCTTGGGCTATTAATACGTTTTTTTCAGAAACAGGTATATAGATGTCGATTGTCTGACCTTTTTTAAGGATGTGACTTTTCTTTACTGGAACTCCGTCTACTCTGACTAAGTTATCCTTAACTAATCTTTCAATGAAGCTTCTCGAATAGAGTTCTTCTATGTCTTGTTCAAACAGGTATTTATCAATCCTTTCATGTGAATCCTGGTGACAGATCAAAGTAATCCGGTATTGATTTTCTATGATATTATTCATTAGCTGGGGTTTCTTCTTTTTCTTTTCGATCAATTTTTTTCCTACTCAAGTCAGGAATGCAGAAAATTGCTCCCAATGCAGAGCCTTTTGAGTCCCTGACTATGTGACTTCTAATAGTTATATGTCTTTTCAATGATGAGATAAAGTATTTTGTCTCTTCTGATTTGCTTCGGTTTTTTAGAGTTTGAACAATGTATTTTTTTATTGAGTTTTCTATTTCAGCTACAAAATTAGTATCAAAAATAGATTGGTCAATGTTAAGAGTGGGGAAGGTCTCAAACATTGCATCGCTGGAAAATTTTAGTTCTCCCTTGATGTCAAATACCATGATTCCTTCATCAGTTATACTCATCATTCCGCTGATTCGGTTTCTGTTTTCAACAATCTTTTCTTTCTTACTGATGTCGAATCGTTTAATTGAAATCAAAGTTGTTCTTATATGGGAAATGAGTTCTAGAAATTCAGGATCCAGCCGGTCCTCATAAGAATTCATGTCAATCTCCATATCGTAATTTCCTTTTGAAATATCTTTTAAAATATTTCTTATACTGCTTAAGGCATTCTTTAGCAGATTAGGAAGCCTGAAAACCAAAAATAGGGTAGTAATGAGTTGTATAATTATTATGACATAAATTGTTGTTTCGATGTTATTTCTGGCGTTAGAAATTTTCATAATATCCGAATATGAGAATTCTGCACTTCTATTTTCGCTGTTTTTGGCATAGAGCAGTTTGAGAGATAGATCAGAAGAATAATGAAGTTGAAGAATAACTGATAATCCCATAATGATCGTTAGAGCAAATAAAAGAATTATAATGATTCTGATTCTGTTGGCGAATGTCTGTGTCATAATATCTCTCCGTTAATTCTTCATTGCAGCGGTTTCTTTAATTAATTCGGCTATACGAGCTTTTGGACCAATAAGTACAAGAATGTCACCTTCTTCGATAATATCATTAGCGCCGGGAAGATCATTAATACGTTTTTCCAACTTATTTTCTCCGTCTTCAGTTGAAATGTAATCGTTATATTTTATAGCTACTACATTGATTCCTTTCCTTGATGGTAATGCTAATTCCTGCAGAGATTTTCCAACATATTCCTGTGGAACCTCTAATTCGATTAACGTGTGACCGGTGCCAAGTGTATATTGTTTTAATACTCTGTTTGAAATGATTTCGTAAGCAGTTTGAATTCCTACAACTTCTTCAGGAAAAACAACATGTTGTACACCAATCATTTCCAAAATACGTGCATGAACCTTGCTGTCTACTTTCGCATAAATATTGGCAACTCCCAACTTTTTTAGTAAAACCGTAGTGAGAATACTAACTTCCAGACTGTTTCCTATTGCCAGAACTACAGCATCCATTTCCTGAATTCTTTGTTCTCTGAGTGTATATTCGTCAGTACTGTCAATATTCAGAGCGACGGTTACGCGCCCTTTAATCTCTTCGCAAAGCCTTCTGTTGCTGTCAATGGCAATAACTTCTGCTCCACTCTCGAAGAGAGTAACCGCAACGGTCATACCAAATTTTCCCAGACCAATAACTGCATATTTAGACATAATTACCTCTTTACAAAACTATCGGGAATTTATCCTATCCCCAGTTTCTCTTCCGGATATGTATATAGTTTATTTCTTATTTTAGCAGAATTAATGTAAATCAAAGTAAGTGGACCTACTCTGCCAAAGTACATTAAAATTATGATTAGTATTTTCCCTATATTGGATAGATGAGATGTTGCTCCCATAGATAATCCGACTGTTCCAAAAGCAGAAAATGCTTCAAAAATTATTTTAGGGAAAGCCTGATTGCTATTATTAAGTTCAGAAGTTTTCTCAATACCGGTCATTAGCAAAAGTGGAATCATAATGAAAAGAAGGGTAATAGAAATAGCCATCAGTGCTAAAACTCGTCTGATTGTCTCATCAGGTATTTTTCTGCGAAATGCAGAAACATCTTCTTTGCCACGAAGTATTGAGAGAACCGCTAAAAATATTACCGAAATTGTTGTAGTTTTGACACCACCTCCGGTTGAGCCGGGCGAAGCTCCAATGAACATAAGAAACAGGGTGACAAAGATTGACGAAAAACTGAGCCTTGCATTATCTATCGTATTAAAACCCGCTGTTCTGGTTGTTACTGATTGAAATAGAGAAGCCAGAATCCTTTCGTGAAAAGGATAATCATGCATAGTCTTATTGAATTCAAATATGAAATAGACAAGAAATCCAATGAGAATTAGAACAAAAGTTGAAACAATGACAATTTTAGAATGAAGAGTTAATCTGTTCCAGCCATAACGTGAAGAAATTGTTCTTTTTACATCAGTGAGTACGGAAAAACCTATTCCTCCAAGTATGATAAGACCCATTATAGTTATGTTTAATCCCCAATGATTATAGTATTTCATAAAGCTGTCAGAATAAGTACTGAATCCGGCATTACAGAAAGCAGAAATTGAGTGAAATATTGCAGAGAAAATGTCTTTGTCGAATATATAGTAAAGAGGAATCATACCTAAAAACTCGACAATAAGTGTTAGCACAAGTATATTCTTGATAAGTGAAACCATTCTAATTCTGCTGCTTTCACCGGTAACATCCTGCATAATACTTTCGGTTCTCAAGGTTATTCTTTGACCGATGATTATCGCCAGGGCTGTAGATATTGTCATAATACCTAAACCGCCAATCTGGATAAGAATAAGAATTACGAATTGTCCAAAGAAAGTAAAATGAGAACCGGTGTCGTGAACAATCAGTCCTGTAACACAAGTTGCCGAGGTAGCAGTAAAAAGTGCATCAATGAAACTGGTAGAACCTACATAACTACCATTTGAATCGAATGTGTTAGTAGCAGAAGGAAGCATAAGTAAAAATGTGCCAATTACTATCATTATCGCAAAACTCAGTAAAACCAGCATTGCGGGATTTTCTATGATTGATCTGAATAATGAGTATCTGTTTTGGATAGGCACAGAGAGAAATATCAGACTTACAACAACCTGCCTGACAATAAGATAGAAAAAATAAATACTGTAATATGGATATAGAACAGGATAGAGCAGAATGAAAACTATATCAAAAATCAGGGAACGGAAAGTTTGAAAATGAAATTTGTTGCGGTACAATGTCAAAACTATGTGGATTGAGAGGATGAGAAAGACAATACTATTGTATTTTATCCCCCAGCGATTTGGTAATACTGCATCAGCTTGTCTGGCAAATACAAGCAGAAATAGATTGGCAAATGCCAGACAATGCAGAATAATACCGGTGATTTTTTCTAATCTATTGGGATTTGATTTATTCAATTGATTTGGCATATTTTTCAGGATAGATCTTCTTGATAATTAATTCATGGATTTCAACAGGAGACTGATTGGCATCTATCTCCATAAGCATATTCTTTTCTCTGAAGTAATCAATTACTGGTTTGGTGTCACTTTCAAAAAGCTCAAATCTCTTGCTGATTAATTCGGGAGTATCATCAAGTCTTGTAATTAATTTATTTCCGCAAACATCACAAATATTTTCTTTTTTGGGTGGTTTGGAAAACAAATTGTAATCTGCTCCGCAAACTGAACATATTCTACGGGAAGTGAGTCGTTTTAAAGCATGTTCAATTGCCAGGTTAAAGTAGATTATTGCATCCATTTTAAGATTTTTCAAAAGATATTCGGATTGATTAATATTGCGTGGAAACCCATCAATTATAACCCCTCTTGAACTTTTATTGACTTCAGCGTCAATTACTTTGAAAACAAGGTGGTCAGGTACCAACATGCCGGCAGCGATAAATTCGGAGATATTGTGACCGAGTTCAGTTTTGTCTTTGATGTTTTGCCTGAAAATTTCTCCCAGATTGATATGGGTTAATCCGCAGGTTTCTCTTAGCATCTTTGCCTGAGTGCCTTTACCGCTTCCCTGGATTCCAATTAGAACAACATTTTTCATTAATCCTCCTAATTACACCGTCAGCAAATTTTTATTTATCGGGTTTAAAGTCAAGGATTCAATGTCAAACAGAATAAAAATGATTTCTGACCGGTTCTATTTTTCAGAATTAGCTCTAATTGATAAATTCATAAGCACATCAGGATTGAGTAAAAGTTCTTAGAAAATTTTAGAAGATAAGATTCGTTTGGTAATTACAATAAGTTAAAAATTAATCAGAATTGTGTTATCATTGAAGTGTTTGTAATAAAAACTGATCAGAAAATATCTATTCCAAGCGGGCAGTGATCAGAGCCCTGTATATTTTGCCAGATGAACGCATTTTTCAGATGTTTTCGTATTTCATTATTGATGAATACATAGTCAATTCTCCAGCCGATATTCCTTTTTCTGGCACCAAAACGGTAGGTCCACCAAGTGTACTGTTCTGGTGATTTGTCAAATTCGCGAAAAGTATCAACCCAACCATTGTTCATTAATTTGTCAAGCCAGGCACGTTCAATAGGAAGGAAACCGCTTGTGTTTTCGTTTTCTTTGGGATTTTTTAAATCAATTTCTTTATGTGCTGTATTGAAGTCACCCAAAACTATTATGCCTTTCCCGCTTTTTCGAAGTCTTTCCAAGGTTGAGAACATGGACTCATAGAAACCGAGTTTGAACTGGAGTCTTTCATTATTCATCTGTCCATTTGGGAAATAGCAATTAATCAAATAAAAATTATCGTATTCAGCAATTATTGTTCTACCTTCGTGATTGTATGTATTATTATCAATTCCGTTTGTGATACTAAGTGGCTTTTCTTTAGTAAAAATGGCTACTCCGGAATATCCTTTTTTTTCGGCAAAATTCCAGTATTGATGAATGGATGCATTTTTAATCTCTGGGGGAATTTGTTCTGATTGAAGCTTTGTTTCCTGTAGACACAAAATATCATAATTGGTCTTAGAAAAAAAATCGAAGAAGCCTTTGTTCATTATGGCTCTTAAGCCGTTGACGTTCCACGAAACAATTTTCATATATAAAAAAACAAGCGGTTAACCCGCTTGTTTAATCTTTATTACCCGAATTGCATCCACCGGACAAATTTCGGCACAAGAACCGCAGGAGATACATGAATCAGTAATGACGTGTTTTTCTTCATCTTCAACAATTGCTGAAACGGGACACTTTTCTGCACAAAGTCCACAATTCATGCATTCTGATGTAATTACATAATTTGTTATCAATTATATCTCCATAATTTCTTTTTCTTTGTTCTTTATTGCTTCATCGATTTTTTTTATCCATTCATCTGTTTTGGTTTGTATATCAGATAAAAGTTTTTTTTCTTCATCCTCGTTGATTTCGCTATTTTTCTGCATTTTTTTCGCCTGATCATTTGATTCTCTTCGTATATTACGAATTGAGACTTTGGCGTCTTCACCCAGTTTTTTAACCTGTTTTACAATATCCTTTCTTTTATCCTCAGTAAGGGGTTGGAAAGGAAGTCTGATGACTTTCCCGTCATTTTCAGGTGTTATCCCGAGATTGTTAGCTAAAATTGCTTTTTCTATATCAGCCAGAGTAGTTTTATCCCAAGGTTGAATAATGATTAAGCGTGGTTCAGGTATAGTGATATTGCAAAGTTGTTTGATTGCTTGTAATTGTCCATAATAGTTGATACGAATATCATCCAGAAGAGAAGTTGTAGCTCTTCCGGTTCTTAATTTTATGTACGAATGTAGCAAGTTTTCCAAACTCTTTTGCATTTTTTCTTCTGTTTTTGCTAAGACTTCTTGCATAATTTACCTATCCTTGCTTAAATGATGTTATAGATTATAACGAGTTACTACACTATCAGGAAATAAAAGAGCCAATATTCTTCTTAAGAAGAGCTTTCTTGATATTGCCAGGAACGGTAAGATTAAATATCTTGATGGAGATATTGTTCTCTTTAGCCAGAGAAAAGGCTGTTAGATCCATAACTCTAAGATTTTGTGAAATGACTTCATCATAAGAGATCTTTTCGTAAAAAGTTGCATCTGAGTTTATCTTGGGATCTGAAGAATAGACTCCGTCAACTTTGGTTCCCTTCAGTATCAAATCAGCTTTTAATTCTACAGCTCTCAACACAGCTGCAGTATCTGTAGTGAAATAAGGATTGCCTGTTCCACTACAGAACAGGCAAATTTTTCCTTCTTCTAATGATCTTTCAGCTCTTTCAGGAGCATAGAATTTTGTAAACTTTGGCAATTGTATTGCGGAGTATATTTCAGCCTGATAATTTTTCTTCTGGATATAATCCGAAATAATCAATGAATTCTGAATAGTTGCCAACATACCGACATTATCTCCTGTTATTCGGCTGATGCCTTTTTCAGTGCCCGATATGCCTCTGAAAAAATTACCTCCACCCAGGACAATACCAACGGCAAACCCCATCCTTTTGATTTCAATGATTTCATCAGAAATACGGTCAACGACAGCATGGTCAATACCAAAACCGGCTTCACCAGCAAGAAATTCACCGCTGATCTTTAAAATCACTCTATGAACGTTTTCCGGTCGGTAATAGTTGTCAGACATTTTATTCACCTATTGCGAATCTGACAAATCTGGCAACTTGTATATTTTCACCAAGTTTAGAAATCTTTTCTTTTACAAGGTCGCCAACTTTCTTTTCAGGGTCTTTAACGAATTCCTGTTCAAGAAGAGCGTTCTCAGAAAGGAATTTATTAATTTGACCATCAACTATCTTGTCGACTATGTTTGCCGGCTTTCCGTCGTTCAATGCTTTATTCTTGTATATTTCTCTTTCATTTTCAATGAGTTTTGGGTCAATGTCGTCTGCTGATACAGCAAGTGGATTTAAAGCTGCAATATGAAGGCAGATATCGTTACATAGACTCTGAAAATCTTCAGTTCTGGCAACAAAATCTGTTTCACAATTAACTTCAATAAGGACACCTATTTTGCCGTTAGAGTGAATGTAAGAGTGAACCAACCCTTCTTTTGTTTCTCTGTCAGCTTTTTTGGCTGCCTTGCTAAGACCTCTTTCTCTTAGATATTTTACTGCTGCTTCAAGGTCGCAGTTAGTCTCAGTTAAAGCTTTTTTGGCTTCCATGATTCCTGCACCAGTTTGTTTGCGAAGCTCCATAACTAATTTTGCGCTAATTTCCATTAGTTCTCCTAAAACTTGAATTGTTAAAAATTATCGTCATTCGGATCTGCTTTGACAGAGGATTTTACCTCAGGCTCAGCTGTTTCTTCCGAATTAGTCTCAACTTGATTCTCAGTTTCCTGTTCAGGAGAATTGTATTCTCCTTCTGTTAATATCTTTCTTCCTTCAACTACAGCATCAGCCATAATTTCAGAGATAAGATATATTGCTCTGATTGCATCATCATTAGCAGGAATCACATAATTAATCAGATCAGGATCACAATTTGTATCTACCAGAGCAACAACAGGTATATTGAGTTTTCTGGCTTCAAGAACTGCAATCATCTCTTTTTCGGTGTCGGCTACAAACATTGCGCCCGGTAAGTCTGTCATATTTCTGATACCACCCAATGATTTGAGAATCTTGTCATATTTCCTTTTCATTCTGGTGGCTTCAAGTTTTGTAAAACTCTTGATTGTACCGTCTGCAACAATAGTTTCGTAATAATCGAGTTTTTCTATGCTGCGTCTGATAGTTTCCATATTGGTAAGCATACCGCCATACCATCTGTGACTGACATGATGTGCATCACATTTTTTGGCGGCAGATTCTATTGCGTCTAAAGCCTGTTTTTTGGTACCTACAAAAAGCACATTTTTCCCTTTGCTTGCCACTTCTTTAATGAATAAATATGCTTCATTAATTGCATCAACTGTTTGCTTAAGATCCAGAATATGAATCCCGTTTCTTTTCATGAATATATACTTCTTCATTTTCGGATTCCACTTATGTGTCTGATGACCAAAGTGTACCCCGGCTTCGAGAAGTTGTTTCATTGATACTACTGACATCTTTTCTCCTTTCGTCTGGTTACGGTTTTTTTTACGACCGGAATTTTCACAATTCAATCAGGATAAGTCCTGACACCGCCTTGCAACTTCCGGAACGCATAATTAATGCAGTCATGATTGCATTAACGTTTAGAGAACTGGAATCTCTTTCTGGCTTTGGGTTGTCCGCTTTTCTTTCTCTCAACCATTCTTGGATCACGGGTGAGAAGACCTTTCTGTTTCAGAATAGTTCTGAGTTCAGTGTCATATTTGATCAGTGCGCGGGCGATACCATGACGTATTGCTCCAGCTTGTCCAGAAAGACCACCACCGACTACATTGACCTTAAGATCAAATTTCTCAGATAATCCGGCCAATTCAAATGGTTGTTCAATTATCATAGCGAGAATTTCTCTACCAAGATAAGTCTTGAGAGGTCGTTCGTTAATGAGTCTTTTCCCTGTTCCGGGAGTTAATCTTACTCTGGCGACAGAGGTTTTTCTTCTTCCTATTGCATCGAAATATTGCATTCAGCCTCCTTTAAGAAAGAACCTTTGGTTGCTGAGCTATATGGGGATGTGTTTCGCCAGCATAGACTCTTAGGTTTCTTAAAATTTTGCGTCCTAACGCATTCTTTGGCAGCATTCCTTTAACTGCCTTAACAATAATCTGATCAGGTTTTGTTTGAAGCATTCTCTTGTACGGGATCTGTTTTAAACCGCCCGGATATCCACTAAATGAATCATAAACTTTCTTTAAGTCCTTGGTTCCGGTTAGAACCACTTTTTCAGCGTTGATAACGATAACGTTATCACCAACTTCAAGGTGAGGACTAAAGTAAGGCTTATGTTTGCCTCTGAGAACAGAAGCAACTTTTGTGGCAAGTCTTCCTAACACCTGATCCTTAGCATCGACCAGATACCAATCCTGAGTTATCTGACCGGCTTTGGGTGTGAGTGTTCTCATTTTTTTCTCCTTTGCTTTTTTTTGGGTCACAAAAACGTGAGTCAAAAAAAAAATTGCCTTCCATACTGTCAAGGATATTGAAAAAAGCCCTTCAGATAAGCCTCTGAATGAAAATGTAGAAAATAAGTCAAAAAAATGAGTCTGAAATCTTCAGATATTCATAGAAAGCTAACTAACTCTCTGAATGAAAATAAGATAAACAATAACTAATTTCAAGATCAAAAAAATCTCAGTATCGCTTTAGTTTGTCACTTTTATTTATATTTAGCCCTGTACATATTTCTTTAATTAATTCGGTACAATTCTTCTGTAGGTGATCGCAGTTTTCAAGGTTGACTAAATTGATTACGAAGAAAATACGTGATTTATCTACAAATAGCAAATTCTAAATATCAGGAGGAATACATGAAAAGAATCGTTTTAATAGTTTTATTGATGTCATTTATCACCTGCATTTTTGCTGAGTTCCTTACTTTAGCAATTTACCCGTCTGCAACGGATGCTGCTTTTGGCAATTTTTCAGGTGCAGCGAATCTATGGAACAGAAATCCATTGGACGTAATGAGTAATCCGGCAAAACTCGGTTTTTTCAAGGGAGTCAGTTATGCCTTCTCTAGTGATGATTTGTATGAAAATTATTCCGGTTATGATTTAAAGTATTCGAATTCTTATTTATCACTTGGATGGAATGGGATTGGGGTTCTATTCCCTGTTACTAGTGGAGAATTAGAATACAATAGTTATTATACGGAGGAGACGGAAGATTGTAAGAATTATGCTATAGGCATAAATCTCATTCAGTTCTTTAAAAAAGGTAACATTGGGAAACTGAAAGAATTGGGGAGAAATCAAAAATATGAGATATCTTTGGGACTTGCTTATCTAAAACTGAAAAAAGAAAATTATAAAGATTACTACGATGATTATACAAGAGATATTTCAGTTACGACATTTAATTTGGGTGCAGCAATTTTGTACAGACCATTAATTATTGACTACCAAAAAGAGAAAGGATTGGGAGTTGATTTAGTTTTAGCTTTCAACAGTGTAAATCCTTTCAATTCAACTTATGAAGATTATGAATGTATATATAATTTGTATACTTACAAATATGATCATGAAATTTTCAAGAATAATACAATTGCAGGATCTTGTCGATTCAGTTATCATGATAGATCCATTCTGAATATGGATACTTTGCTTACCCATAAAGTAAACAATCTGTTTTCTGTTTATTTAAGCGTTGATTTTGCCAGAGAATACTTTAACAATTACGCATCAACTGAAACAAATGCTGGTTATGGGGCAGAGCTAACAATTCTGGATTTAATCTCCATAAGAAAGGGAATTACTGATAGTAGGAGAATTGACGGTAGTGAATGTTGGGGAATCGGATTGAACTACTCTTTTTACGATTATGCCAGTCTTCAGTTCAACTATGCTGAGACTCCGGACAATGGATCTGAGGAAAATCAGGAAAGAACAGATTATATGGTAAATCTGAATGTGTTGAAAATAATTGAATCATTGGAAAAGCGATGAACAAATTTGTAGGAGATATAGTTATCAATCCCTGTGGAGTATTTTGTTCTGAATGTAGTATGTTATCTGACGGATGTGCCGGCTGTTTTAAGTTGAAAGGGAAGCCTTTCTGGACAACAGAGCATACTGAAAATGGCGTCTGCCCGATTTTCGATTGCGCGGTCAATCTGAATAATTTCCGGCACTGTGGAGAATGCTGGGAATTACCTTGCCCAACCTTTATAGAATTGAGAGATCCTTCTATGCCTGAAGATGAATATCAGGAAGGTTTAAAGAAAAGGATAACCCGTTTGAAGGAAAATATTTAAACTAAAAAAAAGCTTCTCAATCAGATTTTCTGTAAATCTTCATAAAGGAGAAGGTCTTTATCATCATTCAAATATGAGTGCTTTACCTCGCCAACAAATATAGTGTGATCTCCTGACTTCACCTGAGTTACAATTTTACATTCTATGTTGGCTACAGCTTGCTTGAGAATCGGTAAATTTGCCAGTCTGCCGGGGAAATGTTCAAAACCAGTCTCTATCAATTTGTTCATTTCTCTCCCTGACTTGCTTCCGCACAGGACAACTCCTGCAGCCATTTCTTTGGAAGGATAGACAAGATTAAATACCTCAGAATCTGAGAAACATTCATAGCTGTAACGTGAGTGTCCGATTGAGACAGCAAACATGACAGGATTTATAGATGTTCGCATGAACCACTCCAATGTGATAATATTGGGGATACCATTTTTATCAGGACAAACTGCCAGGGTAATTTTTGCCGGATGCAGAATCTTTGGTAAAACTCTGCCTATATCTGTTCTCTGCATGATTCCTCCGAGATTGATTTATACAAAAGATATAACGAAATTTCAAATTCAAAACCGGTTTCTTAATTGATACTGTTTCTCAAAGAGTTACCAAAAATGGTAGACAAAAAAAGCTGTTTGTAAGTTTTGTCATAAAAAATACATAGGAGGAGAGATGCAAAGCAATAATCAATTCCAACAAATACAGTTATTTAAAGAACTTCCACCCAAAAAAGAATTCATGCCCGGAATCAGAAGAGCTCCTTCCCGGGGTTTATCCTTAAAGAAGAGTGAGATAATTACTGCTCTAAAAAATGCATTGCGTTACATTCCCAGCGAATTCCACAATGAATTAGCGCCTGAGTTTCTGGAAGAATTGCGCACAATGGGCAGAATATATGGATACAGATTTCGCCCGGAAGGTAATATAAAAGCCAAACCGGTGAATGAATACAAAGGGATTTTAGAAGGACGTTCATTGCAATTGATGATTGATAACAATCTTGATTTTGATATCGCACTATATCCCTATGAGCTGGTTACTTATGGCGAAACCGGTCAGGTTTGCCAGAATTGGATGCAATACAATCTGATTAAGAGATATCTGGAGATTATGAAGGAAGATCAAACGCTGGTCGTAAGTTCCGGTCATCCGGTAGGATTGTTTCCATCTTCAAAAACAGCTCCCAGAGTTATTTCCACCAACGGATTGATGATAGGAAAATGGGACAATCCTGAAGATTTCAGAAGACTTACAGCGCTTGGTGTTACCAACTACGGTCAGATGACAGCCGGAGGCTGGATGTATATTGGTCCACAGGGAATTGTACACGGCACTTACATTACTCTACTGAATGCTGCCAGAAAATATCTCGGGGTAGCAGATGACAAAGACTTGAGCGGAATAGTTTTCGTTTCATCAGGTTTAGGTGGAATGTCAGGTGCACAATCAAAAGCTGTTGAAATTGCCGGTGGTATCGGAGTTATTGCGGAAGTCGATTACAGTCGAATTCAAACCCGACATTCTCAGGGTTGGGTTTCAAAAATTTCTGCCAATCTGGAAGAAATAGCAGGGTGGTTAAGGGAATACAAGCTTAGTAAGAAGACCGTTTCAATTGCATATCATGGAAATGTAGTAGATCTGCTTGAATATATTGATAAACACAACATTAAGGTAGAACTTATCTCAGACCAGACATCATGCCATGCAGTCTATGAAGGTGGATATACTCCTGCGGGTGTAGGTTTTGAGGAGGGCAGAGAAATTATCAAAACCAATGCGGAGCTTTTCAAGCAAAAGGTCGATGAATCGCTAATCAGGCACTACAATGTGATTAAGAGACTTACTGAAAAGGGTTCCTATTTCTGGGATTACGGCAACAGTTTTATGGCATCTGTTTTTGATGCAGGGGAAAAGAATATTGCCAGTAATGGTCAGGATACTAACGAAGGATTCATTTGGCCTTCTTACGTAGAGGATATTATGGGTCCAGTCTGCTTTGATAAAGGTTTCGGACCATTCAGATGGGTATGTCTCAGTGGTAAAAACGAGGATCTCAGAAAAACAGACGAAGCCGCTGCCAGCTGTATTAACCCCAAAAATTCTGCTCTGGAAAGAGATAATTACCATTGGATTAAAAATGCAGAAGAGAATAAACTGGTTGTCGGTTCAAAAGCAAGAATACTTTATGCAGATGAAGAGGGCAGAGTTAATATTGCCCTGAAGTTTAATCAGATGATTAGAAATGGTGAAATTGGACCGGTAATGCTGGGACGGGATCATCATGATACATCAGGTACAGATTCGCCCTTCAGAGAAACTGCCAATATTTATGACGGAAGCAACATTACCGCTGATATGTCTGTGCAATGCTTTGCCGGAAATGCTGCCAGAGGAATGACGCTGGTAGTCCTGTCCAATGGGGGAGGGGTAGGTATTGGCAGAGCCAGTAATGGTGGAAACGGTATACTTCTTGATGGCAGTGAAAAAGCAGATGAAATAGTTAGAAAAGCACTCTCCTGGGATGTAATGGGAGGAGTAGCCAGAAGAAATTGGGCTCGTAATACCAATGCTCTGGAAACTTGCCGCAGATGGAATGATAAGCATGTTGAAGATGGTTACATTACTATTCCGCATTTGGCAGATGATGATTTTATCTCCAAGTTAGTTGAGAGAATCAACCAAAAGTAATAACTTTTAAAAGATAATTTGTGATTTCTATAAATAAAGAATTAGATGGAAAGAACTTCATTAAGTGGTTCTTTCCATTTTTTATTTTACTGGCTTCAGGTTTTCTGTTTTCTGCTAATCCTGATTATTCAAAAGCGGTAATAGAAGAATATTTCGATGCTGACAAAGCTGCAATTTCCGTCACGATGAAAAATATTGTTTTTCAATACGGTCTGCAAACAATAACTACTGATAACATCATTATTGCAGGGAAAGAAAATGACCAGAAAATCACGCGCAAACTGGTTCAGGTGTTGCAAGAAGATATTGACTTTTTTCAGAAGAAAATTGGTAAGTATCCTGAGTTTGATTTGGAAGTTATTATTTCTCCTGACATTGATTTTTACAAACAGGTGACTATCGGAAGAGGTGAAATAATTGAATTTAGTGATGCTTTTTTTTTGAAGAATAGAAATTTGATTTTTGTAAAACCACTTTCTAAACAGAATTTCAGAGAGTTATCTACGATCTTGTTACACGAGTATATTCATGCTTTTGTTAACCATTATTTTAAGGATGCTCCACTTTGGTTTCATGAAGGAATGGCTGTATATTTTAGCAAGAATGATATTAACACCTCAGGTTTTATCTTTATCAGAGATTATTTGAATGGTGATGTAATGAAGCTTGAGGAGATGAAAACTGCTTATCCAGAATCTAGATCAAGGTGGGATTATTTTTATGCTATATCAGCTCACGCAGTAAAACATCTCTACCAAAATAATCGAGAATCATTTTATAAATTGTGGGATCTGGGAGAAGAAGATATCCTATTTGAAAGAGCTTTTGTTCAATCATTTTATTTTACAACTGTTTACTATTCAGCCGTTCTTCCAAATTATCTTAAAGGGGTTTTCATAAGGGAGTTATTGTCATCTTTTCCTGTTGCAATATGGGGTTTTCTGTCAGCAGTGCTTATCGTTGGTGTAATTATCAGAAGGTTTCGTAATAAAAAAAGTGAAGATTCGGTTTATTCAACTGAAATCTCAACAGATGTTGAGAATGGCTCAGCTGAATCAAATGATAATATTTGACAGATTAGAGGCATAAACTTTCTTTGCAAAAAAAATAGAGGGTAAATGAAAGAATTTTCTGAACTGGTAAGTGTGATAAAAAGGTTAAGAAATAGGGAAAAAGGTTGTCCCTGGGATATAAAACAGACTTCCAAATCATTGGTACCTAACTTCATTGAAGAAATGTATGAAGCAGTTGAAGCGATAGAATCTGATGATAAGAGAGCTTTATGTGAGGAACTAGGCGACATTTTACTTCACGTTGGAATGCAGATTGAAATAGCTGAAGAAAATGGTGATTTTACTCTTAGAGATGTCTTGCAGACTATTACCAATAAACTAATAAGAAGACATCCGCATATCTTCAAAGATGATTGCGAAAAAACAGTTGTGCAGATAAAACAAGATTGGGAGAAAATCAAGATGGAAGAAAAAAAAGCTCACAGAGAGTCAATACTTGATGGTATTCCTCATTCTATGCCGGCTTTAATTGTTGCTCAGAGAATTCAGGATAAGGCTGCATCAATCGGATTCGATTGGGATGACGAAAAGCCTGTTCTGCAAAAAATGAAAGAAGAGTTTCTTGAGTTTGAAGAAGCTTATAATGAAAAAAATAAAAGTGAAATCGAAAAAGAATTGGGTGATATTGTTTTCACAGTTGTGAATCTGGCAAGAAAACTGGAAATTGACACGGAAACCGCATTACGGGTAACAATTAATAAGTTCGAAACCAGATTCAAGAAAATAGAAAGATATTTCAAAGACAATCAAATGGATATCTACCACACTAACCTGGAGAAATTAGATGAAATTTGGGAAGAAATTAAAAAATACGAATAGCAATAAAAATCTCATTTTAAGGCTCTATTTCATTATTGGAAGTATTGCAATTCTTATGTTTTTTATTCTTTATACCAATAATCTTTTAAAGAAGACTCGTGAAGAAGCCAGAATCGTTCCCAATCTTTTTGCCCGATTTGTGACTTTTTCAGGAAGTGAAAATTTTGATCAATTATTGGCTTCATATATTTTCAATGAAGTTATACTCAAAATTGATTATCCGATTATTGTAACAGATCCGGAGAAGAAACCGCTTTACTGGAGGAATCTTCCTACCGCAGAAGAGAGTGCAAACTTTGATGAATCATCTGACGAAGATAAGCAATTGGTTCTGGAAAAACTTGAAAAGATGAAGAAAACTAATCGTGTTATTGAATTGCGCTACAGTGTTCCTTCTGATAGAATCCTGGGTTATATTTATTATGATGAATCCAATGCAATTAAGCAGCTTCTTTTTGTGCCATATATGGAAATGGGACTCATTTTAATTTTTGTTGTGTTTGGAGTGTATTGGCTGATTTTTCTGAAAAGAAACGAAAAAAATATGATTTGGGTTGGACTTGCAAAGGAAACCGCTCATCAATTTGGTACTCCGATAACTTCTCTTTTGGGATGGATAGATCTTCTGCAAATGAAATTTGAAGAGGTTGATGATTATGAAATAGTAGATATGCTGGAAAATATGAAGGTCGATGTTGATCAATTGAGAAATGTCGCTTCAAGATTTGGTAAAATGGGTTCCATGATTTCTCTGGAAAGATCAGATATCATCAGGATTTTAAATGAAACAATCAAATACTTTGAGAAAAGACTCCCCAAGAAAGGAAATCAGATTAATATACATCTGATAAGCAATCTATCTGAAAAAATTATTAGTATAGATCCTGAGCTGGTTAAATGGACTATTGAAAATTTGATTAAAAACAGTGTTGATGCAATGCAGCTAAAGGGTGGAAATATAATTATCACAGTTGTCAGCGATGGTAGAAATACTACAATCTCCGTAAAAGATGAGGGCAAAGGTATTCCCAGAAAGGATTTCCATCGGATTTTTGAACCAGGTATTACTAGCAAAGAAAGAGGATGGGGACTTGGTTTAAGTCTGGCAAAAAGAATAATTGAAGATTTCCATCACGGCAAGATAAAAGTTCAGGAAAGCAACCTCGGTGAAGGTGCAACCTTAGAAATTGTGCTTCCGGAAGGAGACGATAAACTTGATTTAAGAGGGAAAAATGTACCTGTTGAATAGAAAAGAAATGATGAATTTTGATAAAAAAACAATTGAAAATTATGGTATATCGCCATTGATTTTAATGGAGAACGCCGGTAAAGGATGTGCTGATTTTATTGTGAATGAGGAAGGAGAAGCCGGTGCGGTTGTGATTTTTTGTGGAACAGGCAATAATGGCGGTGATGGGTTCGTAGTTGCCAGATGGCTTTATAACTACGGGATGGATGTAAAAATCTTGATCTTGGGCGATTTGACAAAAATGTCTGCAGAGACTATGCAAAATTACCAAATTTGCAACAAAATGAACATTGAGATTTATTCTGTAACACTACCTCGGCAGTTAGAGGATTTCAAAATTGTTGTGGAAGAAGCTGATCTGATAGTTGATGCAATTTTTGGAATTGGTTTTTCCGGGGAAATGAAACTTCTGCAAAGTAATGCAGTTGATCTTATCAATTCGACTCATACAAGAGTTTATTCCATTGATATTCCCAGTGGAATCAATGCGGACACAGGATATTCTGAAAAATCTGTCAAAGCAGATTATACTATGGCAATTGCTGCAGCTAAATACGGACACTTCATAGGTAAAGGAAAAAGTAGAATTGGTGAAGTTGCTGTAATTGACATAAGTATACCGGATGATTTATTGGAAATGAGTCCCAAAGAAGCTTATCTGGTGGATGAAACGATAGCAAAATATCCTCAGAGAAACCCTGTTTCCCATAAGGGAGATTTCGGAAGGGTTGCGATAATTGCAGGTTCACCGGGTTTAACTGGAGCAGCAATTCTTTCCTGTCGTGCTGCTTTAAGAAGCGGAGCCGGTCTAATTACATTGTTTCATGAGGATAATCAGCTTCTTAACCAGGTTTATGAATCACAATTGACTGAAGTTATGACATTTCCGTTTGATTACAATGCAACTGCAAATAACCAGGAAAGCGGATTCTGGAGAAAACTTAATTCACAGGATGTTCTGCTGATTGGTCCGGGCATTGGAAAGGACGATAAAGTAAAAAAAATGTTGGAATCGATTCTTAAAAAATGGGAGAAACCGCTTATTCTTGATGCTGACGCATTAAACATTATTGCGGAAGATGAAAAATTGATGAGATACTTAAAATCTTCTGATTGTCTTCTTACTCCTCACTTGGGCGAATTTTCCAGACTAACGGGAATAGAGATTGAAGAAATAGAAAGAAATCCAATAGAATTATTGAAGAAATTTGTAAAAGAGAATGATGTGAAAGTGTTATTGAAAAGCTCTACCAGAATATTTTGCAGAAGAAATGAAATCTTCATTGATATTAGTGGAAATGATGGATTGGCAACTGGGGGAAGCGGTGATGTTTTGTCAGGAATAATTGCATCATTTGTTGCTCAAAAAATGAATTTGGCGGAGAGTGCAGTCTCTGCTTCATATCTTTTGGGGACTACGTCCGAAAAGCTTGCAGAGAAAAGATTTACACCTTCCATCACACCTTCTGACATTATTGATTCGATTTTTCTAAAAAATGAGAACAATTCTAATCACTGATAAAACAGATATGAGGTATTATGAAAGGATGCTTTATAACTTTTGAAGGTATCGAAAACTGTGGAAAATCTGTTCAATCAAATCTTCTGATGCAATTTTTAGAATCAAAAGGGAAAGATGTTTTGATGACCAGAGAGCCTGGTGGAACAGAAATCTCGGAAAAAATCAGAGGGATATTATTGGATGTAGAGAATTACAAAATGCTACCGGAGACTGAACTATTGCTTTACGCAGCCAGTAGAGTTCAACATACAGGAGAACTTATTTTGCCGGCTTTGAATTCAGGGAAAATTGTTATTTCTGATCGTTATTATGATTCCACATCTGCATATCAGGGAGCTGCCAGAAAAATTGACGGTAAAATTATTGATTATCTTAATAGTTTTGCCAGTTGCCAAACTGCTCCTGATTTGACTTTTTTGATTGATGTGGAACCGGAAGTAAGTCTGGAACGTCTAAGCAGATGCGTCAAAGATCGTATAGAAAAGGAAGATATTGAATTTCACAAGAGAGTAAGATCAGGTTTTTTGAGATTGGCAGAAGTTCATAAGAAACGTTTCAGAATAATTGATGGAAATCAATCAATTCAGGATATTCATGACGAGATTGTTGAAATCATTAAAAAAGAGCTCTTCTAAAAATAAATGTGATTTTTTCAATTTGGTATTAAACTTTCCCAAACCAGATTAAATTTGAGAGAGGATTTATGAAAACAAAATTAAAATATACAATAATGGTAATTATCTTAGCCTGGGTTTTAACAATATTCGTTTCAAACAATATATCTGCTTTTTCTGAAAAAAAAGAAGAGAAAGATGTATATGAAAATCTTCAACTTATAAGCGATGTACTATTCAGAATTAAAGAATTTTATGTAGAAGAGATAGATATCGATACGTTGACAGAAGCTGCAATTAAGGGAATGGTAAAAGAACTTGATCCCCATACTCATTTCTTCAATAGACAAGATTTTCTAGATTTTAAAACAGATACTGACGGTGAATTCGGTGGACTTGGAATCAATATAGAAAAACTTGATGATTTCATTACTGTCATTTCACCCATGGATGATTCACCTGCTCAAAAGGCAGGAATAATTGCCGGAGATAAAATTGTAGAAGTAAACAAAGAAAGTATCGAGGGTATGGCTATTGACGAAGTTATAAAAATGATGAGAGGTCCAAAAGGCACAAGAATCGAGGTAGGTGTTCAAAGAAAAGATGTTGATGATATACTCTATTTCTCAATTATCAGAGACAATATAAAAGTGAAAAGTGTTCCCTATGTATTCAGATTTGATAACGGAATCGGCTACATAAGGGTGAATAAATTTAGCAGGAATACTGCCAATGAATTTTCAGAAGCTCTGGATATGTTGGAAGATCAAGGCATCCGTGGTTTACTCATCGATATGAGATTTAATCCAGGAGGACTTCTTGATCAGGCAGTAGATATGGTAAATGAATTTATAGGAAAAGATAAAAAAGTCGTATATACCAAAGGGAAAAATCCCTCGGCAAATCAGGAATTTTATACTTCAATTCCAAGAATAAGAACGGGATATCCAATAGTGGTTCTGATAAATGAACTTTCAGCCAGTGCTGCCGAAATATTTTCCGGCTCAATTCAGGATTGGGATAAAGGTTTGGTCGTGGGTCAAACTACTTTTGGAAAAGGTTCAGTTCAGCAGATATTTCCTCTTTCAGGTGAAAATGGTATAAAAATTACAATTTCAAAATATTACATTCATTCGGGACGAAGCATACACAGAGATCAGTCTGCTCAAGAAGACAGTACAGAATACTTCACTGATATGGGCAGAAAAGTAAGGGGTGGAGGTGGAATTACTCCCGATATAACCATAGAACAGAGAAAACTGACTGAATTTGAACGCAGAATAATAAATAATAATTTGCTGTTGAAATTCGCCCTGGATGTTCTAGCTCCACGATTAAACAGCGTTGATTATGAATATGAGATAAATGAATCAGATTTTAATGATTTCTTGATTTATCTTGAAAATAACGATATCGATCTGGATGTAGAAATTACAGAAGAGGCAAAAGATTATATCAACAAGCAGATCTCTGCTGAAATAATCGGCAATAAACTTAACAAAGAATTAAGATACAAAAAAATTATCGAAAGTGATACACAACTTCAAAAGAGTCTCGAATTGTTTGATAATTTTAACTCTTTGCCTGAAATGTTTTCTTATTTGGAATCTTTAAATAAATCTGAATAATACGGGATATCAAATGAATGAATTTAAAGAAATGCTTATCTATGTTGTGGACAATGACCACTACAATGTAAAATTGATAGAAATACTTTTGAAAGAAGCAGGATTTGACGTAGTAGATACATTTTTGTCCGCTGCTGAGATGCTGAAAGCAATTGAAAACAAAATTCCGGATATTATCTTGTCAGACATCATGATGCCCGGCATGAATGGTTACGAATTATGTCAGACCGTTAAGAAAAATGATTTATGGAAACACATACCAATTATAATGATAACTGCAGCTTCAATGGAAAACTCAGAACCTCTAAAAAAGAGTTTTGAATCTGGAGCGATGGACTTTATCAGTAAGCCTGTTAACCATATAGAACTTGTTGCCAGAGTAACGTCTGCTCTTAAGATGGAAAAACAAAGGAAGAGTTTGGCAGAAGCGTTGATTCAGGTGAAAACTTTACAGGGATTACTTCCTATTTGCTCTTACTGTAAAAAAATACGTGATGATGAAAATTACTGGCAGGAGATAGAATCCTATATTAGTAATCATTCAGAAGTTTTCTTTAGTCATAGTATTTGTCCAGATTGTTACCAAAAGTATGTGTTACCTGAATTGAATGAGATTAAACGTAAAGGAATCAATAAAAATGATAAAGAGGATTCTTAACAACAAATATAGGAGGAAGTATGTTAAAAAGAGAAGAAGTTGAAACAGTATTGGATAAAATCAGACCTTCTATTCAGGCTGATGGTGGAGATGTTGAGTTAGTAGATATTGCCGAAGACGGAGTTGTCAGTGTGAGATTAACCGGAGCCTGCAAAGGTTGTCCAATGTCTACTTTGACTCTAAAGGCTGGAATTGAAAGAGTACTCAAAGAAGAAATTCCGGGAGTGAAAGAAGTAGTCTCAGCATAACTTAGAAAGCAGCTTATGCTGCTTTTTTTATTTGTTTAATTGGGAATGCTTTGTCTTTTTTATAAGGACTATATGAATCGTTACTGAAATTGCAATAACGAATAAAATCAATCTTACATATAACAGCTTTATAAAACACATTGCAGATATGGTGATAGTTAACCATAATACTAAAATGGTGACAATTTTTACATGAACAGGGATTCCTTTCTTTTCACGATAGTTTTTTATATATTCTCCAAACCATTTGATATTGATTGTCCATTGATATAAATCTTCAGAACCTCGAAAATAGCAGGCTGCTGTCAGCAGGAGAAAAGGAGTAGTAGGCAAAACAGGCAGAAATACTCCAATTATTCCACTGACCAGAAAGATACTTCCCAATACAGTCCACAAAAGCTTCTTAATAAGTCTTGATCTTGATGGAACGGAAGAATTAGTAGTTAATTGTTTTTTTCTCAGGTTAGAGCTAATCATTTTTTTCAACCTTTATCGGGTGACTGTTTATCACTGCAATCCTTACAGATTCCTTCGATAATTACTCTTATTCGTTTGATAATAAACCCATTCGGAGTCTTATTTGGAACCGGTAGATTATTATACGATTCCTGATGACAATCAAAAAGCTTGTTACATTTGATGCACCGAAAGTGGTGGTGTTCTTCCAAGATATGATCAAAGGAACGTGACGATGAATAACCCTCAACAATACTGAATATACCTCGTTCTGCGAAACTTATCAAAGTACGGTTTACTGTATCAAAAGATATACCCGGCAGTGAATTAAGGACAATTTTGTATACTTTATCGGCAGTAGGGTGATTTCCTGATTCAAGTACTGCAGAGTAAATTTCAACTCTTTGTGGAGTTATTTTCAAATTGCTCTGCTTTAATTTTGCTTTGATATTATCAATTAGCGCTTTGTCTTTAATCATAATTACTCCGTCTAAACTAAGTTGATTGCTGCAACAGTTATAATATCCTTTATCTTAACTTATTTACTGTCCGTAAAAAAAGCTAAGATAAAACCTTATATAATCAACATTTCCTTCAAAAAAGTATCCAAATTAACTAAATAAATCTGTAAAGTCTATAACTAATGAAGAAAACTTCTGACAGTAAGGCATAATCTTTGGACATTGAAGTGAAAAAATGCAGGTATCTTTATTATAAAATCTGTAAATGAGAAATAGTTGTTGACGTAAAAGCTGATGATTTAGACTTAAACACAAAATTTATGTGGGGTAAGAATGCTATACTACGATTTTCCGGATGCGTATGATCTTTTCTACACAGAGAGCTTTAGAAAAGAAACTCTTGATTTTTATCAAAGAGTTTTTTCTTCTCATAAAATCCGAGATGTAATTGACTGTACCGTGGGTAGTGGGCAAATGACCATACCTTTAGCGAAAATGGGATATAACATTCTGGGTACAGATTTAAACAGCCACATGATCAGAAAAGCAAGGGATAACTTTTCTAATGAAGGATTTATGCCTCAATTAGTAACTTGCAATATTCTGGAACTAAGCCAAAGAATTAACAGAAAATTCGATCTCGTTGTATCTACCGGAAACTCTCTGGCTCATGTAAGAAATAATGAATTAGAGAAAGCGCTACATGAAATGGATAGTCTATTAAAACCTGGAGGGTTTTTATATTTTGACAGTCGAAATTGGGAAGCTGTCTTAAGACGTCAGCAGAGATTTTATCTATTCAATCCGATAATCAGGGACAAAGGAAGAGTCAATTATCTACAAGTGTGGGATTACAATAAAGATGATTCTATGACTTTTAATTTCCTGCTTTCTGAAGAAATTGATGACAAGATTGTTAGTAAAAGACAGTTTTATGTAGTATACTATCCTTTCACTATAGAACAAATAAAGTCTATTCTTTCTGAAATGAATTACAAGAATATCCAAATTTTCAAACTTGGAAATACTGATGTGACTGATTTAGAAAAAATTGACTGGTATTCACTAATTGCTGAGAAACCTATTTTGCAGCCTGAAAAGAAAAAGAAAACTAAAAAAAGAATTTTATTTTAGGAGGATAAATGAAAGTAGAATTAGTAAAGGACATTAATCTTAACTGTTATGATTCAGTTTCAATTATTTCTGCCGTAGATTCCGAATTACATGAAATGACTGACATAAAAAATATGGCTGATGAAATTAATTTCAGATGGAAATCAGGAGATAGTCTTGTACTTAGTTATAAATCTGAAAAAATTTTGAGAGTTTTTTGTCATGGACTTGGTCCATTAGAAGAACTTACTTCGTTAGTTTTCCGAAAGACCATTGGTGAAGCAATGTCAATGATAAATAAAAATAAGGTAAATAGAGGATTAATTGTATGTGATGATAAAGTTTTGAGCAGGGAAGGTTACCTGAATATATTAGTGGAGACTTTAAATCTAATGAACTATAAATTCGAAATCTATAAAACAAATGACAAAGATAAAGAATTCGAATTGGAGACAATATCCATTTATAATCCTATTGCCATTAATAAAAAGGAAGAAGCAAAACTTATTGAGAAGGGGGAGATTATTGGAAAATCAGTAAATTTTGCCCGTGATTTGATCAATGAACCAGCGAATGTTCTTATCCCTGAAGAATTAGCTTTCAGAGCTGAAAAAGCAGGAAAGGCATTTGGTTTCAAAGTTGAAATTAAAGATAAAAAAGCTATAGAAAAACTGGGAATGGAAGCTTTTCTGTCTGTGGGAAAAGCATCTGTTTACGAACCACGATTGATTGTTATGCGTTATTTTGGCGACAAGTCCAATCAGAACGAGATCCTTGGTTTAGTGGGTAAAGGTCTTACCTATGATTCCGGCGGATTGTCAATAAAGCCTACAGATGGCATGGTCTCCATGAAAGGAGATATGGGTGGAGCTGCAAGTGTTATCGGGGCAATATCAGCCATTGCTAAATTGAAACTCAAAATCAATGTTATCGCTGTGGTTGCTGCCTGCGAAAATGTAATCTCCGGCTCAGCTTATCGTCCCGGAGATGTGATTGGTTCCATGGCAGGGAAAAAAATCGAAGTGGTAAATACTGATGCAGAGGGAAGACTAACACTTGCAGATGCTGTACATTATATAATTGAAAAAGAAAAGGTTAACAGGGTTATCGATTTGGCAACTCTTACCGGAGCTGTAGTAGTCGCTTTAGGAACAGTCAGAGTTGGTTTAATGACTAACAATGAAGATTTTTATCAGGATTTTATGAAAGCATCTGAGACTACCGATGAAAGATTCTGGAGATTACCTGCAGATGATGACTACAAAGAACTTCTAAAATCAAGTATCGCAGATTTTACAAACAGTGGTGGAAGACAGGCTGGAACTGTTACTGCCGGACTATTTGTGAAGGAATTTGTTCAGGATGTGCCATGGATTCATCTGGATATTGCTGGTACTTCGTCAGCTCAGGAAACAAAAGGCTCTACTCTAAAAGGACCTACCGGAATTTGTATAAGAACTCTGGTAGAATATGCCTCTGTTATAAGCAAAAGTAAATAATTAACTTATTCCAATATAGGATTATAGAAGTTGAAAACTAATCTTATCGTGAAAAAATTTGGTGGAACATCTTTAGCAACTACACAGAGGATAGATTTCATTGCCGGAAAAATTGCTTCTGAAAAAAAAGAAAGCGAAAGGGTTGTTGTAATTGTTTCTGCAATGGGAAACCATACCGATGAGCTTATTAAGCTTGCTCTTGAGATAAATCCAGTTCCCTGTCAAAGAGAACTGGATATGTTACTGACGGCAGGAGAACGTATCAGTATGTCTCTTTTGTCAATAGCCCTGCAAAAGTATGGAATAGATGCAATAT
>JAQVBK010000185.1 GCA_028690365.1 Candidatus Cloacimonadota bacterium | reverse complement strand
AACCTATTCTTTATTCAACTGCTATCGATAAAGGATACACACCCGCAACAGTTATAAAAGATGAACCTCTTGTTTTCATTCAGGGCGATTCACTTTTCTGGAAAATCAGGAATTACGGCCTAGATCATTCAGGTTATATTAGACTTCGCGATGGATTAAAACGATCAACCAATGTTATTGCAGCCAAAATCATCTATGATATTGGACCGCGGGAGGTTGTTAAATACGCAAAGAAATTTGGAATTTCTACACCTTTGTATCCGGTTTATTCTCTTGCAGTAGGTGCTTGCGAAGTAAAACCCATTGAATTAATCAGCGCATATACGACTTTTCCTAATAACGGAGAGCGAGTAAATCCTGTATTTGTTAAGCGTGTTGAGGATAAAGAAGGCAACATCATTTATCTGAATCAGATTGAAAGAGTAAGAGTTCTTGATGAAAAAACTTCTTATATCATGACTAATCTTTTACAGTCAGTAGTGGAAGAAGGTACTGCAGCCGGAGTAAGATGGAGAGGTTATAAATGGACAGGTGCAGGTAAAACAGGTACTACCGATGACTTCAAGGATGCCTGGTTTATTGGATTCAACAAGGAATTGGTAACCGGAATCTGGGTCGGATTTGATGACAATACCACACTTGGGAAAGGACAATCAGGATCAACCGCTGCTCTTCCAGCCTGGCCTTATATAATGAAGTATGCTGTCGAAAGAGACGCTCCGGTGAACAATTTGGGGAAACCGATTGTTGACGGGAAAAGATTAGAATTCAGCAGACCGGAAGGAATTTCAACAAGAGTAATCTCCAAAGAAACCGGACTATTACCTAAAAATCAATATGAAGAAACCATGCTTGAGTTCTTTATTACAAATACAGAACCAACTCTTCTCTCTGATAGTTTACGTTATAATTTTTACCCTACTATTTATAGGGAAAGTGATGCAGATTCGCTGGTAATAGATTTAGGCGGAAGGCCTTTGAATCTGCCAAGACCTTTTCCTTATTTAGATTTGCGTGGAGCAAAAGTTATTAAGGATAGGAAATTACTTAATTAAATGAAATTCCTATTTCTGCTAATACCACTTGTTACCCTGATTATCTATAAAAGATATATCAACATCTTTTGCAAAGGATTGAGAATATCTGATAAAATTTACAATCCCAATAAGTACAAAGTTTCAGTAATTGTAGCAGCTCACAATGAAGAAGAAAACATTCATCGGCTTTTGACAGCTCTCGTGAATCAGACGTACAGTCAGGATCTTTACGAAGTAATTATTGCTAACGATGATTCTATTGATGACACTGCTGAAATTGTAGAGAAATTTGCAGCAAAGTGGCACAATGTCATCTTACTCAATGTAACTGGACGCAACTTAGTGAAATCTCCCAAGAAAAACGCCCTGCAACAGGCAATTGAGTTGAGCAGAGGAGAAATAATACTCACCACTGATGCTGATTGTCTTGTTACAACTAAATGGATCGAAAGCATTGTTGCATGTTTCAGTGACAATGTTGACATGGTAGTCGGATTCTCCAAAACTGATACAAAATGGCATTCAAGTAGTCTGGTAGAAAAATTTGAATTTTTCGATTTTGCAGTTATGTATGGTGTTGTTGCCGGAGCAATTAGTAAAGGAAAATATTTTTCCTGTATCGGTCAAAATCTCGCCTACAAAAAAGAGATGTTTATAAAGGTCGGTGGATTCAAACGGATAAAACACTTGTTATCCGGTGATGATGTTAATCTGATGCAGCTTTTCAGAAAAGAAGGTGCAAAGGTTGTGTTTTCTTTCAGCAAATCTTCCTTTGCTCAGACTAAATCAGTACAGAGTTGGCTTCAATTGCTTAACCAGAGGAGTAGATGGGCATCTAACCTGAAATTTCAATTAAAACTGAATCCAGAGTTTTTTGCATACTTAAATTCGGTGATAATTCTGGTAATATCTATTCTCATAGCTTTTGCTGTCGACTGGAGAGCAGCTTTATTTTTATTGTTTTTAAAAACTTTTTTTGAGTATAAATATGTAGTAACAGTATTTAACACTTTTGATATTGACAAAAGAATTATGTCCTTCTTTCCAATCTGGTTACTCATTCAGCCAATATTTGGACTTCTTACTGCTATTGCCGGACAGGTTAATCTTTTCAAATGGAAGGGCAGAAAACAAAATTAAAAATACTTTTTTTTGGAGATGATTCATTTTGGGCATTTGTTTTTTTTTCTGATTACTGAAAATTTTCTTGCTCTTTTTGAGTAAACCTACTTTTTGGTATTTAAAAAAATTACTGTAAAAAAAATATAGAGTTCTGTATCAGGTAGTTTTGAAACAGATGTAGAAACATACTGATTTAGATTAACTTAATTAGAAAACTACGAGGTGGTTATGCTTAAAGAATTCCGTTATCAGGGTGTTCAGAAAGGATCAGGTTCTGTAGTCAGAGGTTCGATTTACGAAAAATCGATGTCATATGCCAAAAAAGCCATTAATGATCTTTCTGAGCAACACCGTTTTGATGTTACCAGCATTGAGCAGAAGAAGACTTTCCTTTATACTGCTGTAAATAAACAGGGAGCCAAAATAAAAGGTGAACAAGAAGCATTTTCTAAACAAGAGCTTTATAACGCTCTTGTCAGCTTCTCATTTACCAGCATTAGCATACAACCGAAATTACTGGATATCAAATTTAAACCGCCTTTTATGGATATCGTCATGTTCATTTCTCTTTGTTCTGACATGTTAAGAGAGAATATGAAATTTGATGAGATTTTGAAGATTCTGGTAAATGATATCAATCATCCTACACTTAAAAACGCAGTTAAAGGTATCTCCAGAGAATTACGTCAGGGTACTGACGCTGAAGTTGTGTTCAGCAAATACGCTGATGTATTCGGAAGATTCACTGCCTATATGTTGGGGTTAGCTTCAAAATCAGGTAGTATGGCAGATATATATTCAAGTACAGCAGCTTACCTTAACCGTGAAGCAGAGTTCAAAAAGAATCTGAAACAAGCTCTTGTTATGCCGATAGTTACTCTGTTAGCTATTGCAGGTGCAGTAATTTATTATGTAGGCAAGTTATTTCCAGAACTTACTGAAATGTTCATAAAATTTAAAATACCTCTACCGCCAATGACTGCTGCTACATTAAAGGTAAGTTATTTTTTACAGGATAACTGGTGGTGGTTGTTATTAATTTTTATCCTACCTACCGGATCACTACTTTACTGGTGGTCAACCGAAAAAGGCAAACTACAACGTGATAAAATGATTCTTTCTCTTCCAGTTATTGGTTCGCTGATACATAAAATGAGTATTGAAATATTCTTCAGGGTTTTCTCCATTATCTATTCAGGAGCAGGTAACAATATTGAAGTCTTGCAGATTTCTGCTGAAGCCTGTGGGAATAAATATATGGAAAAACAGGTCAAAGATATAACTATCCCGCGAATGTTGAAGGAAGGTGCCGGATTAATTGATTCCATTAAAGCATCCAATGTTTTTACTGAAACTGTTATTTCACGTTTAAATGCAGGTTCGGCTACCGGTTCTATAAGAACCGCAGCTCAGCAAATTGCAACATATTATGAAAAAGAAACGGGTTATAAATTTAAAGCTATTTTAAGCTCAATTGATATTTTCACTGCACTAATCATCATGGTGGTAATGACTTTCTTAATTATCGTTTCATCTGAAAGTGCATTTATGCGTCCTCCGACACCAGGTGTTTCGTAACTTATGGTAACCCAAAAGGTTGAACAATGAAAGAAAGCTTAGTAATTGGCAAATTATTATTGCTAAAAAATATAATAACTCAGGATATTCTAAACTCTGCAATCAGAAAAGTAAACGCAGACAATGAGACAAGAAACTTAGAAAGCGTTCTGGTTGACGATTTTAAAATAGATCACGACAGGATTTATACAGAAGTTGCTAAACTATACGCAATTCCAAGAATAGAAATTCGTCCGGAAGACCTTTCAGAAGCAGATGTAAAAGAAATCACAGATTTACTTGATCTTTTGCCCAAAGATGTCAGAAGTCAGGCCGTTGAGAAAAGAATAATTCCCTATAAAATCAAAAAGAGAAGAAACGACTCACTCATTATTCTGGCTTCTGTACCTACAGACAGTTTTACAAAAACTATTGCTGAGTTTACCAAGGCAAAAAGATATGAAATTGTCTATTGTCCAAGCGTGCAGATAGAAAAACTGATCAATCTTACTCAGCAGGATGGTAATGAATATCTGAAAATTCTTGATAAAGCTGAAGAAGAAATTGATATTAATGCAATAGAAGAAACCGATAAACAAGATGATCAAGCTCTCATCGATCAGGAAATCAATAAAGGTGCATTAGTTTATCTGTTTGAAGCTGCTCTGATTGAATCAGTAAGGACAAAAGTTAGTGACATCCACATTATACCTTACGACAACACCTCGGTTGATATCAGATTCAGAATAGATGGAAAGCTTCAATTGTGGAAGAGAAAAGAGAATGTTAATCCTCAAGCTTTTCTTGCAGTAGTAAAAGATAGGTCAAATAATGTTGACCGTTTTAAAATTGATGAAGCCCAGGATGGATTTATCCAGAGAGACATCGATGGTTATACAATCAGATTCAGGGTCTCAATATTGCCAATTGTTGCAAAACAACATGACAGACATTATGAAAGTATTGTAATACGAATTCTCGATGACAGAAATGTCATCACTAATATAGACGATCTTGGTTTTCTGCCTCAGGCCAGAAAGGATTTTGAAAAAGCTATCACTGCTCCTCAGGGATTGATCATCGTTACAGGACCAACCGGTAGCGGTAAAAGTACAACCCTCATCGGAGCACTCTATCATGTTATTACTCCTGAGAAAAATGTGCTGACTGTTGAAGACCCTGTAGAATATGTCATAACTGGCGCTAGACAGATTAAAATAAGCTACAAAAATGATTTTGAAAATGCAATCAGAGCTATACTGCGTCACGATCCCGACATTGTCCTTGTGGGTGAGATAAGGGACAAAGCTACTGCTGAAACTGCAGTCAAGTTAGCTAACACAGGTCACTTAACTTTGTCGACTCTACATACAAACGACGCACCCAGTGCCGTTTCAAGATTGTTCAAGATGGGTGTGGAACCTTTCTTGCTTGCTTATTCAGTAAATCTTATCTTGGCACAGCGTTTGGTAAGAAAATTATGTCCGAAATGTAAAAAGCCATTGACCAGAGATAAAGCTTACATGGTAACCGAGTATGGCATTTCGGAAGAATTGGTTGAAAAGGGTACTATTTATGAGCCTGTTGGATGTGAAAATTGCAGAAATACCGGCTACAGAGGGCGATTAGGTATTCATGAAACCTTGTACTTCACTGAAGAAATACGCGAATCAATTTTAAATGCCGGAAAAGACGTTAACGAAAAAGAGATTCTAATGTTAGCAAAGAAACATGGAATGCTGACTCTTCGAGAATCAGGAATTGAACTGGTGAGAAGAGGTTTGACCTCTATCCAGGAAGTAATAAGTACTACTACAGGATAGCTATCAAAAGAAAACATGTGTCAGAATTTCTTTGAAACAAAAGCAAAGTGTGTAGTTTTTTTGATATATTTTCGCGAATTTAAAAATAATAGAAAGAGTAGAAACATTTTAAAGAAGAGGAGAAAATGGAACGATCCAAAATCTTGATCATTGATGACGAACCTGATATTCGTGATTTATACAGAAGTTTTCTTGAAGGCGAAGAATATGATATATATGAAGCAGAGGATGGTCAGGAAGCATTCAAGCTGGCAGAACAGGAGAAATTCGATCTTTATGTAACAGATATTCTCATGCCGGAGATGAATGGCGTAGAATTTATGAAAGTCTTAAAGATGATTGATCCTGATGCTGTTGTCATTATCATCACAGGTTATGATGACATGCAATATACCAGACAAGCTTTGGAATATGGAGCATTTCGTTTTCTCACCAAGCCAATCAATATGCGTGAGTTCAGATCGGTTGTTGAACTTGGTCTTCTAGAAAGAAAGAAACTATTCAAATCAACCACCACCGACAAACTAAAAAGACTGAAAGAAAAACTCAATGCTAATCCTGAACTCCATGAAAAAGTTTTTGTAAAGCTGGAAGAATTTCTTATCCAGATGGAAGCAATGGGGGCAGCTTATATTGAAATTGGCGGACCCGGTGGAAAGGGAAAAGTATGGGCAAAAATTCGCGGCAAATTTGTTCCTATAAAAACTGACAGAATGTTCAACCAGGATGAGATTAACATAATGCTTTTGACTACACTTACGAACGTAGAACTAAAAAATCTACTGGATAGTAAAGAGTTGAATTTCAACTTCGAGTTTCAAAGAGAAGACATAAAAAGAAGATTCCGCGTTTTCTCTTACTTTGATGCCGGAGAACTAGTTGTCGGGTATAAACCTACCAGAAGAGTAATAATTAGTACCAATAAAGTAAGAGTTACGAAGGAGATATACCCATATCTATCCATGAAGAATGAAACATCCGGGTTGATTATTTTTTCAGGGCC
>JAQVBK010000184.1 GCA_028690365.1 Candidatus Cloacimonadota bacterium | reverse complement strand
CTTTTTCTTCAGGTGCATTATCGATACTGTCGAATGACCTGAAATTTGCTCCACCTTTCTTACTCAGAAAAAGTGTAATTGCAGCGGTAAGAGTTGTCTTACCGTGATCCACGTGACCGATTGTACCTATATTCACGTGAGGTTTCGTTCTTTGGAATTTCTCCTTTGACATAAGTCCTCCTGAGAATTCATTAATTTAAATAAATAGAGATGGAGCTCATGATCGGATTTGAACCGATTACCTCATCCTTACCAAGGATGTGCTCTACCGACTGAGCTACATGAGCATATAAAAAAAATGGAGCGGGAAACGGGATTCGAACCCGCGACCCTCAGCTTGGAAGGCTGATGCTCTAGCCAACTGAGCTATTCCCGCTCAAACAGAAAATGGTGGAGAGAGGAGGATTTGAACCTCCGAAGGCACTGCCGACAGATTTACAGTCTGTTCCCTTTGACCACTCGGGAATCTCTCCACATGGAGCCGATGAAGGGAATCGAACCCCCAACCGATTGATTACAAATCAATTGCTCTACCGTTGAGCTACATCGGCAAAAGTGATTGGCATAAAAAAAATGAAGCTTTTTATGTCAAGCAATATTTCTCTTTTAATTCACACTATATTCTTTTAAGTAAATGAAATGCCAAAAAAAAATCTGAAAAATCCGTGTCAATTGTTTTTTTTGAGATCCCACGTAGTTCCATTCTTATCGTCCTTCAATATTATACCTAACGCACTTAACTCATCTCTTATCTGATCTGATTTTACCCAATTTTTATTATCTCTGGCTTCCATTCTATAATTAATCAGTAATTCTATCAATTTGACAGTTAATTCACTATTATTGTTGGCTTTACTATCATTGTAACTGCAATTATTCAATTTTCTGAAAAATCCCAACACTTTACCTAATTTATACAAAAGATTTATTAGCTCATTTTTCGACGTTGTATCTAACCCGTTTACTTTGATTGCTCTAGATAAATCAAACAAAACTGCAATTGCTTTAGCTGTGTTAAAATCGTCATCCATTGCATCTGAAAAATCCTGTTTATACTTAGCAAATGAATCAGCTCCGTTATTCCCTAAGCTATTGATATCAGCCTCATTCAAACCCTCAAAGCATGCAGTTAAATTACTAACAGCTTTTTCTGCCTCATCTAAAATCCCAACATTATAATCAATCGGACTTCTGTAGTGCTTTGATAAAAAGAAAAAACGTACAGCATCCGGCGAATACTTTTGTAAAACATCTCTGGTCAGAAAAAAATTATCAAGACTCTTAGACATTTTTGTTCCATCAATGTTAATGAAACCATTATGCATCCAATAATTTGCCATGGGCTGACCAGTAACAACTTCAGCCTGAGCTCTTTCATTTTCATGATGAGGAAAAGCCAAATCACTTCCTCCACCATGTATATCGAACGTTTTTCCAAGAAGCTTTTGAGACATCACCACACATTCTGTGTGCCAACCGGGTCTACCCTTCCCCCAGGGGCTATTCCACGAAGGTTCATCAGGTTTAGCAGCTTTCCACAAAGTAAAATCTGCAGGATGCCGTTTACTTACGTTCTCTTCAACTCTTGCTCCTGTTCTTTGTTCTTCAATTATCTTTCCGGATAATTCTCCATACTTTGCGAAACTATTTATGGAAAAATAGACATCAGAATTGCTTGGATATGCATATCCTCTTTCAACAAGCAATGAAATGAAATCAATCATTTCTTTAATATATTCCGATGCTTTTGGTTGGAAACTTGGTTTGTTAATACCAAGGGCATCACAGTCTTCATAAAATGCACTGATATATTTAGCAGCAACTTCTTCAAATGAGGTTTTCTCGGAAATGGCTTTTGCAATTATCTTGTCATCAATATCAGTAATGTTCTGAACATAAATAACTTCGTTACCTGTGTATTCAAAATAGCGTCTTACCACATCGAAAAACAAGAAGGCTCTTGCATTACCAATATGGAAATAATTATACACTGTTGGTCCGCAAGAATACATCTTTATCTTACCTGATTCAATCGGAATAAATTCTTCTTTCTTTCTGGTGAATGTATTGTAAATTCTCATTTAATCTCCTGATGATTTCATTTTTAAGAAATAGATAGCCGTCTGTCCATGATGCTTTTCATTAACAATATATGAGTTAAAGTATTCACTGATAGCGTCTTTTTCGGAACACTCAATAATCAGGACTCCGTCTTCTGCCAAAAGATTTCTTTCAAAAATTAAAGAAATTGTATCATTTATCAGACCCTTTTGATACGGAGGATCCATAAATATTAAATCAAACTTATCCTGACAAGATCTGAGAAAGTTAGTAACAATCTTCTTGTGAATAATCACATCTTCACTACAATTCAGTAAACGGATGTTGGAAAATATTGTTTTAAAAGCCTTTTCAGAACTGTCAACAAAGCTAACTGATAAGGCGTTACGACTGAGAGCTTCAAAACCAAATGAACCACTACCGGCAAAGAGATCCAGCACAGTCAAAGATGATACATCATGCAGCGCTGAAAATATCATTTCTCTAATAAACGCCGTTGTTGGTCGTGAAGTATTCCCCGGCACAGATAGCAGATTTCTTTTTTTAAATTTTCCTGAAATAATTCTCATCTTCTTAAATCAATAATTGACTCTGAAAAAAGCAGGAACATAAGCGTCTGAGATTTCAGATCTTCCCAGAAGTTATCCAATTCCTCTTCACTGAACTTTGAAAATTGGAATTTCTTCCAAAAGAGATTATCCCTTTGTATAACTTCCTGTCTGCCAAACACACTAAACTCAAGATGATTAGAAATCCAGTCAGCAACACTTAGAATGCCTGCTCTCATAGAAAAGTCTCCAGAACATTCTGACGGTGTATGATGGTACTCGATTGGAGTAGCTATTGAATCAGGAATTTCCCAGAATCTGAGCAAATTTGCTCCTTCCCTGGCATGAAAGAAACCAAGTTCTTGTTCAGTTTGCAAAAGACCTCTCTTCTCATTTCTCTCTAGCGCATTGATAATTATCTCAACCTTTTCCGGCAAATATGCATCCAGAATTAGATAAGCAATATCATGCAGCAGCCCTAGTAGATAGAATTGATCTTTTTCTGCAGTATATACAGACAAATCATCAATCAGATAATTAATTATCCGATTAGAAATAAATGCTGTAGCAATACTATGAGTCCAAAATCTCTTTACTGTGAGATTGTTTAAACTTAGACTTTCGAACATCCTACCAAAATAGATAGAAATTGCCAGTTTTTTTATCTCGGAAGTTCCCAATCTGGTAACAGCTTGTGTAATACTGACAATTCTTTTGCTAGCTCCGTAATAAGCACTGTTAGCCAAAGCCAGAGTTTTAGCTGAAAGTAGTGGATCCAATGAGATTACCTGTACAATCTCATCGATTGGCACATCTGAGTTCTCCAAAATTTTCATCAGTTTTCTAAGTATAATTGGAACTGACGGAATATTTTTTAAATCATCCAATGGAATATTATAAAAGTTGCTCATTTTTTCTTCCGATATTCAAATTTTATTGTTAATTGTTTTGGTTTCATTTCAAAATTTGGACAGCTAATTAAAACCACACTACTGCTTTGTTTACACTTTTTTTCACAGTTTTCACACAATGGATTAATATCCTTCTTTTTAACATCTTTCATTATTTCACTCTTCTGATATTCTTTTTATAATTCTCCATATTTCGGAGAGCGTCAAATCTCCCATAGGTTTATCAGTTTTTATCACATTCAGAAGAAACGCAGACAAATCTGAAACCATTATCTTTTTGAGAGTATCTGGTTTAGAATCTTCAGATTTCACGGAATCAGATATGTTTTTTGCCAGCTCTTTGACTATAGATTCGTTAATATTTCTTTTAATTTCAGGTAGTTGTTCGTTTTTAACTTCCGGTTCATCTACATATTCTTCTTCTTCAATTTCTTCATCGAGTTCTCTTTCAAATTCTTCGGATTCACTATTGATTGAGCGTAGATATGATTCAAACATCTCGGAGGGAATAATTCTGAATTTACGCAAATCTTCAAGAGAAAACAGTTTTTTTGTTATTTCATGATAAATGCTTTCAGAATCCGTAAAAATCATTTCGTTTACCCGCTGAATATCATCCTGCATCATACCGGGTTCACCTAATGATTCCAGCTGTTCGTAAATCTGCAAAGCATTAAAGTATTGATTCTGTGACTCATACAGTTTTGCCAAAGTCAATGTCGGAGCAATATTGTTTTTTTTATTCGCATTGTTCATCATACTCAATACCTCATTTATTCTACCGTCAAATACACGGCAATTTTCTCAAAAGTTTTTTTACCAATTCCTTTTACTTCCATTAATTCTTCAATCGAGGTAAATTTCCCTTTGATTCTTCTAAGTTCAATTATTTTTTTGGCTTTTACCAGCCCAATCCCTTTCACTTTCATAAAATCCTGTTCTGTGGCAGTATTAATGTCAATTTTCACAATCTCCAGATTTTCAACTTCTTTATTGAATTCTTCTTTTTTCAAATCTTTTTCTATGTAAATTTCACCGAATTCAAGAAAACTTCCCCTTATTTTCTCAAAAGTTGCTTTCCCGATTCCCTTAATATTCATCAAATCACTTAATGATTTAAAACCATTCTGCTCCCTGTATGTCAGGATATCTTCAGCTTTCTTTTCACCGATTCCACGCACCATCATCAGTTCTTCTTTAGTAACTGTTCTCAAATCAAATTTTGCTTCAACATCCGCAGTAACTGTTTGCTTTACTTCATCTGTCATGCCTTTATTGTCAGATATCAAATCGGTAAATTTTATCATGTATCCAAAAAGTGCTGTAAAAACCAGAAAATATAGAATTTTAGTCTCTTCATCTGTTAAAACATTACTGATTTTTTTCCGTATAGTTTTAAACATCCGACTACTGCCTGTAAATGAGATTCAGTGCAGTCTGACCAACTATATACAGCGAGCGTGAAGAACAATTATCTGGAACATCATAAACAGTGTGCCAGTATTTGTAATCGAAATCAATTATGTTTATCGTTTCAAAACCTTTTTGTAGAAGATTATAATGATCATCGTAAATGGCTTTTCCTACAATGTTTTTAAACTCTGAGAAATCCAGCTCTCTTGCAATCTCCCAAACTTCTCTCACCAAAGCAGGAGAATTTTGATATGAAAAATACTCAATCGGTATCTCAAGATCTTTGTCTCCAATCATATCAAAAAGTATCGTCTTCTCAGGGATTGAACCAGTGAAATTATCCGCAAAATACTTTGACCCCAAACACCATGTATCATTGTCTCCATAATCTCCACTGTCCTCAAGATCAAAGAAAACAAAATCAATTCCATATTCTGAAGGCTGCTGTGAAGCTACAACAGAAGCAAGCTCCATTAAAACAGCAACTCCTGAAGCTGCATCATTTGCACCCAAAACCGGTTTTGTCCAGTTTTCCTCGGAATTGTCCATATCTGCCCAGGGTCTGGTATCGTAATGGGCGCACAACATTATTCTGCGGCTTAGTAACGGATATGAACTGGCAATAATATTGACCCCATCAATCACTTTCCCTCTTACTTCTGCTGTAAAATTTTGTCTTTTTACTTCAATACCTAAATTAACAAAATGATTCTCGATAACTTTTCGGCACAATTCTATTTCCGGTGAACCTGGGACTCTGTAGCCTAAATCAGTCTGTGCAATAAGATGTCCCCAAGCTTTTTCTTCATTGAACTGAGGGATTCTCGTTTGGCATGAAATCAACACTAATGTAAAAAACAGCAATAACCTTTTCATATTTTCTCCATATCGAGAATACTTTTTTTTTAGACTGATTAGATGCAAGATTTTTTTACAAATACTTCAATTTTCAGAAATGAATCTTTGTTCACTGATTAAGTTTAGTTTTTAAAATTAGCGCACAAAACTCCGAAAACTGAGATATCTGATACATACGGAATTGTTAAAAATATCTTCACAAATCTCAGTTTACACCATTTTAAAATCCAAATAAGAGAGATAATTAATGAAAATCCTTTTGGAGGGAAAGCGGAGGTATTCCTCCGCCTCCAAATATTTATTGATCACCGGCAACATCAAGATTACTTATCTTAATCCATTGGGGTCCAAAATATTTATATCTCTGAACTAATTCCTTCGATAAGAATGCTTCCTGCATTGCTTTATCCATTGTACCGGTAACAGAACCACCCTTAATTGGGGTAAAAGTTCCGTTTTTATACATTCTGCCGTTCCTGATTTCACCGGAAAATGCTCCTGTAGAAGGATTAGGAGTAAACGTAGAAAATCTGCTAAGTATCAGAACTCCCTCTTCCAGCAAATCATTGTAATTTTTGCTGCCTCCCGAAACAACCAAATTAGTAAACCTACCTGTTACAGGCAGATTCAGATAGATGGAAGTCCGTTTTGTTGAGCTCAATTTAACAATTTTACCCTGTTCAATAAAAGTATGCGGTTTCAACAAAGTCCCCAGATAATCGTATTTTTCTGTAGAGTTTCCTCCCGGTAAAGTCGGATCAGTACCCATTGTAAGTAGATCTCCCTTAGCCTCTTTCA
>JAQVBK010000183.1 GCA_028690365.1 Candidatus Cloacimonadota bacterium | reverse complement strand
GATTTTCTCTCAGGCAGTTCTCTAACTTCTTTACTATCAAAGTTTCGTTAACCCCTTCAGTTTCAATGATTATCTTATTGTCCATCTCTCCTCCTTCTTTGCTTTCAACTTTATGATAAAGACGGGGTGGACAGATTAGGTCTAGGGGGGAGATTTTTTTTTAAAAGTTGAGATTTTATTGAATCAGCATAGATTCACAATTTTTCTCATTTGAAAAGAGTGCAGGTTGTCATCAATTTGTCAAATTTAATAGAGTAACTTATTAATCTACCTGAAGAGATTTAAAATATTCTAAAATATCTATACTCAACGTTCTGATTTTATCAGTGAATCTAATTGCCTGTACTTCCGGGTTTAAATATCTCAAAGTTTCTCTTTATCACAGTTTTGAAGCTTTCCGAAATTCTGCAATAATCCAGCACATCAACCCTGAATGGTAAGTCTGATTCTGATAACTCTTCTTTTACTTCATAGAGGACTTTTCTTTCAGTCGCTTTTTTACCAATTATCACAAGGTCAAGATCAGAGTATTTCTTTGCAGTTCCATTGATTCTAGAACCAAATAGCCAAACCTCTTTGTCAGGAATATGTTTATCCAAAATTGCCAGGACAGTTTCTTTTTGATTATCCGTCAAATCAATCATTCTTTTCTCTGAGTTTTTCCAATAATTTCTTTGCATCTTCCAAAAAAACTTTGGCAGTTTGAAAAACCTCTATTGAGACATCCTCATCATAAATATGAGAAGTTAGATTTCTGGCATTATGATATTCAAACCATTTTTCCGGATTTTCAATCAACCGGGACTCTGCTGCAGCCCGAAACAATTCTTTTCGGGTAAATCCGTCTACATAGGAGCTGCCAATATTTATGCTCAACCAGCGTTTGATAAATTTCCAGCACAATTCATAAGTAAACTCGAAATTTTAAATTACACCGGCTCTCAATGTCTCAGTAAAATCGTGGTCGCTATTACATTTGATTACTTTCAAAGCCCTTTCATAAGAAGCAATTGCTTTATTCAAGCTGCTGAAGTCTAACATAGATATTCTCCTTTCGGTCTCTGCCAAAAATTTATGTAAGTCCAAATTCAAATTTATAACAAAATACAGTCATTTATCTGATAGTCAAATATTAGTTAAGCTATCTATAATCCCTTATATCTTTTTTCTCTGCTGTACTGCTGATTATGCTTTTCTCATAATTGAAGGAAAGATGGCCACTGCTCCACATTCACAATTAAAAGAGTGTGAATCATTAAATGCATCTGAAAAGATAAGAGTCTCCCGTAAAATCTATCTTCAGATAGTTCTGATTATAATTGTGAATTTATCTGTTTGCACTTTTGAGCACAATCTCAATACTGTTATTTCTAAAACTTTCCGAAATTTTGCAACTAACCCGTCAATTTTGTAAAAAAAAATCTTTTTTCTGTGGCTAGTACCAAACAAAAGCTCTCTCAGACTTATTGGTAAGTACTGAGAGAGCGAAATATTTTACTTCAAAACAATATCAGCGAATCTCCGGAGCTTGGTCGGTTGAAGCTATGATTCTGTAAAAACGACGTCCCATCGGCTCTTCTGAGTAGCTGTTAGTATCAACAGTGTCAATTTTTTGCCATTGAGCAAGGGGGGCGGATGGATCATCTGAAACCATTATCCAATAAGAATTTGCTCCAGCCACACTTGTCCAATTTAGTGAAATCACATTACCGTCCTGTTGGATGGTGAGATTGGTCGGAGGTGGAAGAATACTTAGAATCTCCACAAAACCATCGTTGGTTCCTCTGAGAATATTTGCAGATTGAGCATTTGCCAATACAGCATTATCTATCTGAACAGCCAACTCACCGGATGCTTCAGAATCCACGATAAATTCTGCCGAAACAATTCCTCCTTCGTTACCGGAGAAAGGAGTCTGGTTAGGGGAATATGAGATAAATCTGAGAGTATTTTCATCAAGTAAGGTGGCAATCAACTGGTGACCATTTGCTCTTTCAGTTAATTGAGCTGAATCCTGCACATAGCTTAATTCTTCCGGGAAATTTAGATCAAACTGAAAAGCAACAAAAGGATCATGATTATCAGCCTCAACCATCAGCGTGACAGAGCTCCCGGCATAAGCAGCGCTATTCTCTACAGACAAGTAGTTTGGACTGTAGGTGCTGGCAGTAAGGTTAATGTTTACCACTGAATCATCAGGATCGTTGCTAAAAACTCTCATCAGACAGTTAAAATTACCAACATTACTATTCTGAAAACTTATGGGAACAATGCTATTGCTGCCCGGATTTACTGAGAAAGGCAATGAAATTGTTGTCTGAAACGAAGCATGGGCAAAAGTGATATTGCTGACAACAAGATTGGCGTTTCCGTTGTTATTAATGGTCAAATTTGCAGTTCCGGTTTCCGTGACAGACACTTCCCCGAAGTTAACTGAACTGACAGTATTTATTGACGGAGAGGCAATGTTAAGTATCGCTCCATATGAAGCTGAGACTATATTCTCTCCATCATCATCGCCAATTATGACATTCTGTGGATTAATAGTATAGTTACCGCCCAAGCCATCGATTTTGATGTTCAGATATGAGACAATTCCGCTATTTCCGAAAAAGAATGAGTTGTCTAAAGAATAGGCTACAACTCTTATCAAGTTGGAATTTATGGATTGTGCAGTTGAAACATGCCCATTGGCTCTTTCTGAAAGAGTAGTTTCAATAATTTCATAGCTCAGTTGCTGAGGCATCTGCAGGTCAAACTGAAAAGCCGTAAACTGCTCCATATTTTCGATGGCAAAAGGTATGGAAAAAATAGATCCTGATATTCCGCTGCAGGGTTGCATATGAAGTTCATTGACCGCAAAGGCAATTGCCTTCAGACTAATTATCAACTCTGGTTGATCAGGATCATCGGAAAAAATAGTCAGATTGTTTTGATAAGTTCCTTTCTCAACCGAGTTGAACTGCACTGTAACTGTCTGCTGAGTAGAAGGATTGATGTAAAATAGAGAATTGCCGTTTATAATGAAGTATTGATTATCAGTTTCCAGATTAGAAACTGAGAGAACATGGTTTCCTGTGTTGTAGATGGTAAGGTTTAATTGCTGATTCTGATTCAGAGGAATTTCTCCGAAATTAAGGAGATTTGAACTTACAGAAATATTGGGAGCAATGATAGTCATCACTCCCGAAATAGATTGTGTCAGAATATTCGCAGAAGTCTGATCAGCAATAATCGAATTTTGCAGATTTACATTAAAGTTGCCGGGAACCGTTCCGGTTTCCACCTGAAATTCCAGAACTGCCCCACTGTTTCCGTCAAAAAATGCATTGCTGAGAGAATAGGCAAATATCCTCAGAGTGTTATTGGCAAGCAATGAAGCAGAAAGAGAGTGCCCGTTACTTCTTTCCGTAAGGATAGCGGAAGCAGTCACATAAGCTGCTGAAGAGGGCAATATGATGTCTGTTTGAAAAGCTGAGAAATTATCGCTATTCTCAATGTTTAATGAGATAGTCAGAATCTCTGAAGCTCCGGCAGAACTATTGGGTATCTGCATAATATTCTGAGCTGTTAATGATAAAGCTATTGTTAAGATAATCAATAGCAAAAGTATTTTCATTCTCATAGTGTCACCTATTTCAGAAGCAGCATCTTTCCGACTTTTTCGTGGCTGCCGGTTTTGATTTTGTAAAAATAAATGCCGGATGATACCTGTTTTTGCTGATGATCGATTCCCTTCCAGACAAAGTAATGAATGCCTGGTGTTTTTTGAGATTCATTTATCTCGAAAACTCTCTGACCTCTGATGTTGTAAACTGAAAAACGGACATCAGACATCTCAGCGACACCATATTCTATTTTTGTCTCAGGATTGAACGGGTTGGGATAGTTTTGATTAACAAAGAAAGCTGTCGGAACAACTTCCTCAAACTCTGTCTTTTCAACATAAATTTCGTTTCCTTTCTGGTCTGAAGCAATGATGCTTTCAATTCCGGTAATTTTCCCATTAGTGATACTGAAAAGCTCTCCCATATCAGCAGTTATCAGTTTATTGCTGAGACTGTAAATAATGACCGTTATCAAATCATCAGAGATGTGATAAGTGAATTCCATTCCTCTAACGATATCTCCGGCGATTAATCTTGTTTCATCTGTTAAATTATTGCCTCTGAGCTGAATTTGCAGAGCTGAGATATCTTTACCATATTGTAGTTTAATTCTCTCTGAGGAAGGGATGAGTTTGGGTTTATTCTGAATTTTCGCTGCAATGGTTGTAAACTGTCTGCTATTAATAATATTTACAACAAACACAATATCCAGAACATTTACCTGTCCATCCTGATTTGCATCAGCTCCGTCAAACAAGAACGGCTGCGGATTCTGATTAAGGAGATAACTTACAATAGTGGTAATATCGAGAACATTTACAGCCAAATCACCATTGGCGTCTCCGGCAGCAGTATTAAAGGGAGTTGCTGATACAGTCTTGGAAAAATCACTTTCCTGCATATCAGTTTTAATTGCAGTATATTGGTAATAGTATGTCTGATCGGGCTCAACATTATAATCAGTATAATTTGTATCAGTGATCAACTGACTGTTTATGATAACCGTATCAGTGAAAGTTGTTTCAGTTATGTTGGTATAGCGGTACATGTTGTATCCAAGGACATCTTCAACTTCAGCATCTGGCCATTCCAAATTCACCAAACCTATGCCGGCAGTTGCCTGAAAACTATTTGACTGCGAACCGGCAGCCTGAATCACAAACTCAAAACGGTCTCTCTCTATGGGGATCTCGAAATTATCTAAGTCACGGGCATTTGCCACTCTGATACGATTGATGCCGTCACCTGTATTCAAACCCACATTTACGTATGCTGTCCAGATTGTATTCTCTTCATTCCAGGATGAATTATTATGCACAATGTTCTGAGTGTACGGTTCTCTTACACCAAATGTGAGGAAAGGTTCATATTGCGGATTCATTTCCCGGTTGAAGTAAACTTTGAACTCTAACTCCTCATTGCCGACTATTCCTAATCCGGTAGGTGAATTGTAAGGATTATCATATTTATTGACCAGAACATCATTGATCTCTACTTTCCAGACTATTGCGTGAGCCAAAGCTGATGGTTGTGTGAGAATGGGTTCGAAGACAGCTACAGGGTTGGAAGAACTATATTGAAAATCAAGGATTGTTGATTGGATAGAATCTATATCTAAACACCCCCAATAATTTGTAGTTATGTCTACATATGAATTATTGCCGGAAATATAAATGTTTGCATTATTATTGTCGGGATGATTAGAAAAGATACTATTGGCAGTAATTTGGAAATTACTTTGAGTTGATTCAATCCAATTGTAATTGAACCAAAAGGGATAAGTCCCATAGAAATTATTCACAATATTATTATATTTAAATGATCTGGAAATAGTTGAAGAATTTGGTGTAAACCTTATGTATCTTCGATTATTATAAAACATGTTTTTCTCTATACTCATGTTTGCTGCCGGATTGCTTACATCAAAATAACTACCATTGATTCCATCACAGTTTGTAAATAAGCAATTCTCTATTGTTAAATCACCATCGGGAGAAGCAGCTTCAAAAGCTGGTCCCTGATACTCAATAATAACATATGATAGATGTATATCTGAACCGTTAATGCTACTACTTGCCAGAAGTCCATTTCCTAATCCATCCTGATTCTTAGTAAAAGTAATCATGTTTTCAGGAGTACCAACAGCAATCAATGAACCCCTAACGTCAATTCTATTATCCGGATCGAATTTAATGGTTGTCCCCGGCTCAATTGTCAGAGTTGCACCTTCGGCAATTCGCAGATTATCAGTCAGAATGTACTCCTTATCAGCTGTGAAGACAGTATTCTCAATTATAATTCCACCAATTTCAAATCCATTCTGAACCGTAATTACAATTTCATCTGTAATATCTGCATGATTATCGGAAGTTATAGTATATTGAAAGACAATATCTCTATTATTAGCAGTCGCCGGATCAATGGTGATAATAAAGGGATCAGATTCTCCACTCATTGTAGCATAAGTAGAAATATCTCCGATAACACTGGTGGCTTGGTTAATAATTGCCACAGTATTGTCTTCGAATTCACCGAATGCCAATGTACATCGAACGTTACTTGCCTGACCTCCGGCATTTTTAACAGTCAAGTACAAATGTATAGTTTCTCCTGCATCAGCGATACCATCATTGTCGCAATCAGGCAAATTGTCGTTTAAAGTAAAATCCAGATATGAAAGATCTGGCTGCAGTGTGTAACCAAGACAGTTCTCAATATCCAATAAGCCTATAGATGTAACTGTGTGTGGTAAACCTTGAATCGCTGTATAATTAGCACTCTGAATAATTCTGGCAAAGATCTCTTCATTACTTTGGCTTGGGTCATGGTCTTTCATCAGTAATACTGCCCCTGCTACTATAGGCGCAGCCATAGAAGTACCACTTAATGCCTGGTAAGAACCACTGGGAAAAGTACTGAGAATTCCACTTCCCGGAGCAGTGATTTCGTAATTGTGATTATATGGATTTTCTGTTTCAACTGGTCCGGAA
>JAQVBK010000182.1 GCA_028690365.1 Candidatus Cloacimonadota bacterium | reverse complement strand
CCTGTCCATCCCTTTTTATAAATTAAGTATGTATGAGAAAACCTTTTAGGAGGATTAGCTCCGACATCTACATAAAATCCTCTATTTTGATTCTCAAAAATTCTATTTAAGATAATATCTTCACCTTCTTGGGAATATGATTTATTTGTATATCCCCCAAAGTAACTACCTTTAAAATCGGCTAAAAATCCTTTAAATTTCTGGGGTATTAATCTGTATAACTTTGTTATCACAATATTTTCCTTTTCTTTGGTAATAATGATGAAGTAATTAATTTAGAATTTCTTCGTGTCTGTCTATAAAGCAAATTCATGAAATATGCAGATAAAGAATAAGAAAGTAATGTTGATATTGCAGCCCCTACAATACCAATTTCTTTGATTAATAAAAAATTAAGAAATATATTTAGACCTGCTCCTGCAATTGTGTTCAAAGTACTTATTTTTTGTAGATTATCAGTGATGTACCATTTACCACTTGCAACTCCTAAAAAAACAAAAATTCCAGCCCACACATATATTTTTAAAACACCAACAGTTTCAATGTACTCTATTCCATAGAGAAATAATATCAGTTTGTTTGATAGAACAGTCATAACAATAGCAATTCCAATTGCTAGCCAAATCATTAAACCATACAATCTCTGTAATCTCTCATAATACAGCTTTTCACTTATCTTTTTTGCGCTGACAATTGCAGGGAAAAGTGAACTGGTAATTAAAACCGGTATAAAATACCAAACCTCACTTAGTTGAACAGCTACAGAATACAATCCAACTTCTCTATCACCAAGCATATTTTTTATCATAATTTGATCTATCCTCATATAAAGCATGACAGCCAGACTACTCAATATCAATGGCCAGCTATCTTTAAATAACATTTTAAAAACAGCAAAATCTATTTTATGCCAAGCAATTTCTATTCGTTTTAATTTTATCATGATCAAATATGTAATAGCCAGCAAAATCTGATCAATCAATGAAACGACTACAAACCAAAGCAATGGTTTTGCGGTCAATAAGAAATAAATTTTCATCAGTGAAGATAACAGTAATTGGATAATTTTACTAACTGAGATGTATTTTGATAAAACTTTAGCTTGAAAATAAAAATCTACTACTTCAAAGCTCTGAAAAATCATTCCCGCTGCAATTATATAAATGTAAAGGTTTGTTAAACTGCTATTATTCGTGAAGTTAGAAGTAAGAATAACCAATCCAAAGGTAATTATACTTCCAAAAATCTTCATCCAGAAAGCAGTTCCCAGATAAATTTCACATCTTTCAGGACTTCTTACAATTTCTCTAATGACAATACTATCTAAACCAAGTTTTGAGATTCCGCTAAAAATAGCAACAAAGGCTAAAGAATAACTAAAAATTCCGAGTTGTTTTGGTCCCAAATATCTGGCAACCCATACTCCAACTAAGAGTCCGGCTATCATGCGCAAAATCTGTTCTGCAAAAAGCCATGAGGTGTTGAAGAAATATTTCTTAAACCCTTTATGATTGATTACGAATTTGATTTTATCTATAAGAATGAGTGAATTCATCTGTAACGGTTTCCCAACAAAAATTTCATTTGATCTATTAAATTAGTCATTTAGTTATCTCCTACTATCTGCCAATAACCGTTTTTTCTGTGCCGATTCGTTCAATAATTCTCTGTTTCTTTAGTGATTTAATATCTCTTAAGATAGTTCTCTTGGTAACATGTAGAATTTTTGCAAGATCATTTGTGCTAATTTTATCATTTTCTTTAATCTGCTCCAAAATAGCCTGCAATCTATCGGTGACATCATTGGTGACATGATCGGTGACATCACTAGATGAAGTAAGAGTTGCAATAAAGAAATAACCAATTTCTTCATAACTTGATGATAATTTGGTGCCATAATTGTCTTTAATCAACTTGAGCTTCTTAAAATTTACTAACTCATCATTTCCCAAAGTAATTCTTCCTGCTGTTCTTAATTTACTGATGAAGTTATTAAGAACTTGTAAATCGATCTCACTTATATCTGTGTCTGATTTGTAGGAGTTATAGGATATATTTAGACTTTGTTGTTGTAAATTTACGATTTCATCTGTCGATAAAATATGATTACTATTTTTTACTCTTTTAAAGTATCTGTTTCTGCATGCAATAGGTTTAATTGGATATTCTGCAATGGATACAAATATTATTTTTTTACGATCAATATCAATAATTTCAATATCTGGAAACAGTTGAGGATAGGTTGAATTTTTAATTTGATTAATATAATTTTGAATAGATTCATCATTTAAAGAAATTCCACAAATACTTTTATTATTATCAACTCCAATTACTACCTGCCCCCCTTTTGAATTGGCAAAAGCGCAAACATGTTTCAGGTATTCATCTTTCCATGATTCTTTGAGCTCTAAATTTTGATTTTCCTTCATTTTTATCCTACTTTTACCTATCCTGTTTATCCTGCTAATCCCTGTTCTGTTTTTTCAGAATATTTGTCCACGAATTACGCGAATTACACGGATTAAGAAAAGAGGAAAACGGAATGAGGTAGACAGTAGACAGTAGACCGAACGCGACTGAGAGATGGGAGCCTGGGTGGCTAAGCGACTTGGAGATAAGAGAAGAGGCGAAGACCCGCTGATTACGGAGAAGAAACATGAAGAAGATTGTCCGCGAATTACGCGAATTACACGGATTAAGAAAAGAGGAAAACGGAATGAGGTAGACAGTAGACAGTAGACCGAACGCTATCGAGAGATGGGAGCCTGGGTGGCTAAGCGACTTGGAGATAAGAGAAGAGGCGATAGGCCTATGATTATAGAGAAAAACCGAGGAGAAGTTTGTCCACGAATTACGCAAATTACACGGATTAGGAGAATCAATATCGACTCTTAACTTTTGTGCCTTTTGTCTTAGTACTTTTGTTTTCATTTTACTTTTCACTTCTCACTCTTTTTTCTTATCCTGTTCATCCTGAAATCCTGCTAATCCTGATTCTGTCTTTTTGTTTTTCTGAAAGCTTTTTTCTTCCATCTCTTTTTTCAACAGCCCTATTTCCTGTGCCAGCTTTTTGTTTTCTTCGGATAGTTTGGAGATAATAACTGAAAATTGAATCAGGATTAAAAAGACTGCCATAAAGAAAATGAGGAAAAAGGCTGCCGGTGGATAGGCGATACCAAGTAATCTGGAGATAGAGTGTAATCCACCTCTCCAAATAGAAAAGACGATGAACAAAATTGATGAAAACAACCAAAGTAGAGAATACTGTTCTTTCAGTTTTTTTTCTCTGATCAGTTCTATTATGAACAGGAAAAAGAGAATACTTATAACTATGGCAATATACTGTATTCTGGATGTATCAACATTTTCCAGCATTTAAGCTCCTTTTGCGTATGGCTGTCATGATAACTGCCAGTAACACTTTTAACATGTAATAAATATTTTTCCAACCCTGAATAGATGATTTGCCAAATTTTCGACTATTCATTTTTACGGCAACCTCTTTTATACGGAAACTGTTTCTTCCCAGCAAAACTACTTCCTCCGGCTCAGGATAATCACCAGGGTAATTATAGGCAAGGAACTCTATTGCTCTTTTATTATAAGCTCTGAAACCGAAAGTATTGTCTGTTATCGTCTGTTTGATTAGAAACTTATTTACAATCCTGAAAATGAAAATTCCTTTTCTTCGTAAAAAAGTTGAGCGAAAATTCGGTTCGGGTGTTAGAAAACGAGAGCCAATTACAACATCAGCCTGATTACTTCTGATGGGCTCCAGAAGTTTAGACATTTCAGAGGCTGGATGCTGACCATCTCCATCCATCTTTACAGCTATATCGTAATTGTGTTTTAGAGCATAAAGTAAACCGGTTTGCACAGTTCCGCCGATTCCCAGATTAATGGGCAAGTTGATATGATTGAGGGTTTTAATTATATCAGCTGTATTGTCTGTGGAACAGTCATTTATTATTATAAAGTCAACAGTGAGGGTTTTTCTGATAGTCTCAATTAGTTCCGGAATGTTTTCAGCTTCGTTGTAAGCTGGGATGACAATTAGAATTTTATCATTCATTTCAAACAGCATTTATCTTAATACTAATAGCGATAAAATCTATACTCACAAAGATATAGTATTCTTGAATTATTGTCTTAAAACTTTGAATTCCATATGGTATCTTCTTCATTTCTACCTCTGAATTATTTGTGGCAAGAATTGATTTGCAGTTGGTGAAGTCAATATAAAAGGTGCTGTCTGGAAAATCAGTTGACAACAAAAAGGTCAAATCAACTATTTCCACCAAAAACAGGAAATCATATGTTCAGAACCAGAAAAAATGAAGAGTTAAAAGTAATAATTGTACTACCGGCATATAATGCCGAAAAAACCATCAGGCAGACTGTAAAAGATACTCCCATGCAATACGTTGATGAAATCATTCTTGTTGATGACTTCAGCTCAGACCACACAGTGGAATTAGCCAATGAGTTAGGATTAACCGTCAGGCAGCATTATAAAAACCAAGGTTACGGCGCAAATCAGAAGACCTGTTATAACATTGCCTTGGAACATGGAGCTGATATTGTAATAATGCTGCATCCCGATTACCAATACGATCCTTCTCTGATCAACTATTATATCGAATTCATTGGCAACGGTTATTTTGATGTGATGCTGGGTTCCAGAATTAGAAGCAGAAAAGAAGCCCTCGCTTGCGGTATGCCTGCTTACAAATATTTCTTTAACAGAATGCTTTCGATTTTTGAGAACATTGTCAGTGGTTTAAATCTTTCAGAATGGCATACAGGAATGAGAGCTTATCGCAGAGAAGTATTGGAAAGCATAAATTATATGAGAAACTCAGATGATTTTGTTTTCGACAGCCAGGTTTTATTTCAGATAGTTGCAAAGGAATGGAAAATTGGCGAACTGCCTGTTCCGGTTCGCTATTTCGATGAAGCGTCTTCGATAAACTTCATTCGTAGTATGAAATATGGAATAGGTACAGTATTAACCGCCATGAAATATCTTTTTAATCGTAAATCTCTTTTATGAAGCAATTATTGATAGAAATCATAAAATATCTGATTTCAGGAGGATTGGCATTTCTGGCAGATATTTGTGTACTGTATCTACTGACCGAGTATCTAAAAATACACTACTTTATCTCTGTAGGTATAGCATTTCTATGTGGTTTAGTGATTGTCTATATCTTGAACACAAAGTGGGTTTTCAGATACAGAACTCATAAGAACAAGAAGCTCGAATTTCTCATTTTTTCTCTGATTACTTTGGATGGGTTGTGCCTGAATTTAATCCTGATTCCATTTTTTACTGAAATTTGTGGATTGTATTACATGTTCTCGAAAGTCATTACCACCGGATTAGTGTTAATTTGGAATTACGCTGCAAGAAAATACTACTTATTTAATAAGAGATTGGAGGATAGATGAGCTGGTTTAATAAAATGAATGATACAATTGAAGTAGGCTTGGATTACATTACTCAGAAAAACTACAGAGTGTTTTTAGTACTTTTTTTGATTATTTTCGGAGTTTATTTTAAAAGTATCTGGTATGATTACATTTTCCTTGATGATACTGAACTAATTATTAAAAATCATGAGTTCAACAGTAAATGGGAGAACATACCTAAAGCTTTCAATAAGGGGGTATTTCTTGATGACAACGATTTATTTTATCGTCCAATTCTCACAATTAGCTTTATCATAGATGAAAAAATCAGCGGGATTGAGCTCTGGGGTTATCATCTTTCCAATATCATCTATCATATAATTGCATCTTTTCTGGTTCTTGTTTTTTTGATAACGTTGGGCGCAACTCGTATAAGTTCATTTCTACTCTCGCTTATATTTGCTGTACATCCGGTTTTTGTACTAGCGGTTGCCTGGGTGCCGGGCAGGAATGATATCTTGATGACTATTTCTCTTCTATTATCAATGATTAGTTTCATTCAGTATCTTAAGACTGGTTTGTGGTACAGATTGCTCTTTTTTTTCATCTTCATGTTGCTTAGTCTTTTCACAAAAGAAAGTTCAGTAATGTTGATTCCATTGCTGGTAGTTATCTACTTCTTTCTTTATAGAGTTTATCTGAAGAGGTTCGTTTACGTTTTTTTAATTACATGTTGGGCAACAGTTCTATTTTTTATAGTTAGAAAGCAGGTTATTTTAAGTGATTCAACTTCTTCATCATTCATGAACTACATCGAAGTAGTGTGGTTCAATAGGATGGCAGTATTACAACACCTTGGAAATCTTTTTATTCCTGTGAAGCTATCAGTTATGCATTACATAAAAGATTTTCCAGTCTATCCGGGAATCATCTCCTTAATCTTCGTTATTTTTATTCTGTTTTCGTTAAAAAAAATGAAAATAGTCATTATTGGTATCTTCATTTATCTTGCTTTTCTGTTACCTGCCTTAATCAATGTCTTTTCTATGGAGCATCGTCTCTATTTTCCTTCAATTGGTATTTTAGTGATTATTGCTTTTTCTTTTTCAAAATACATAAACCGATTTTTTGCAATAATACTAGTTATAATCATGCTGATGGCTAACATCCAATACCAGAGAAATTTCGCTAATGGG
>JAQVBK010000181.1 GCA_028690365.1 Candidatus Cloacimonadota bacterium | reverse complement strand
GCAATTTTAGCTTTTGAACGCCATGCAACCAGCAAGATACATGCTGTAACAGACATTTTTAATATCTCGACTCTGGGTTTTCGTGGAGAAGCTCTTCCCAGCATTGCCTCGGTTAGCAATACAATTCTGGTTACAAGAGATAAGAACAGTGAATTAGCTACAGTAATCGAATTTAACGGTGGGAAGTTGAAGGATATTTCCAAAGCTGCCGCCAACATCGGAACAACCATAACAGTCAAAAAACTCTTTAATAATGTTGTTGCCAGAAAGAAATTCTTAAAAGGTGATCAGATCGAGTTCAAACATATTTTCAAATACATTCACTACCAATCCATAGTTCACCCTGATATACAATTTTCTCTGATTTCCAACGGTAAACAAAAGCTTAACTATCCCAGAGCAGCTTCTATAAATGAAAGAATGTCGGCAGTTTTTGGCGCAAATTTCTTTGAAAACGATTTGATTGAAATCAACAGCCAATCAGATCAGGTGAAAATCAAAGGATATATTTTTGGACTAAACGAAAAATATGAAGGTTATGAAGAGTACAATTACATTTTCGTAAATGGCAGATTCATCAGAGACAGAATAATCATTCACGCTATCAAAACAGCTTATGAACCATTTACAAAAAAATTGAGGCTTAATCTACAGGGGAAAACTCCGCCGTATATCCTGTTTCTGGAAGTTGAACCGGAAAAAGTAGATTTCAATGTACATCCGGCTAAACTGGAGATTCGTTTTCGTGATGGTCAGCTTATCCACAGTTTCGTGAAAACTGCTTTATCACAAGCACTTTACGACTATGAAGATAAGAAATTCAGCGAAGTCAAGCAGAAGTTCTATGAGGCAAGCGTAAATTCTGCCCAAAACGTTCCACTCAATAATTATCATCGGGAAAATTTTCTGGATGAAAAAAGAGTGTTTCAGGACAAAAAAGATCAGGTGAGATTCAAAGAGATAAAGAAGGAATTTGAACAGGTTTATCAGCCGGACATTTTCAAATCTTTTACTCAGGAAGATCGCCAGTTTGAACAGGTGTTGAAGCAACAGAATTCTTCCCAAACTAAAATTGAGCTTCGCCCTGAAGAAGATCTGATTAATCCCTGGCAGTTACACCAGACTTATATTTTTGTTCAGGTAGAAGAAGGTCTGATGATAATAGACCAGCATGCGGCTCACGAAAGGGTGATATATGAAAAAATGCTGCACCGCATTCATGGAGCTCCGCCCATTACCCAGAAACTTATTTTCCCTCTGGTAATAGATATCCCTCCCTATCTGAGTTCTACAGTCTCTGAACTTCTCGAAGAAAATATTGCAATTTTTTCCAAAGTAGGTTTTGCCATAAAGACTTTCAGTGGTAACTCCGTAGTTGTTGATGAGATTCCGGCAGAACTCAAAGATTGGGAAAGCGGTCAGGTATTTATCGAAATTCTGAAACAACTGGAAGATGAATTCAAAGAAACCGAGAATTTCCGCGAAAGTCTGGCAAAATCAATTTCCTGTAAATCTGCAATAAAGGCTGGGCAGAAGCTCAGTAAAAGAGAAATGGTTGCCCTGATAAATGACCTCTTTGCCTGTGATGTTCCCTATTTCTGTCCCCACGGTAGACCTCTGATAATAAAAATGCCTTTGATAGAATTTGAAAAGAGATTCAAACGAATAGTCTGATAATGGCTGATACTAATAACCACCTTCCAAAGCTGATTATTATTCAAGGACCGACAGCTTCGGGCAAAAGTGATATCGCCCTAAAACTTGCAGAAACCTTCGAAACTGAGATAATTTCTGCTGATTCCCGGCAAATTTACAAATATATGAACATTGGTACTGCAAAGCCGGATAATAATGAGTTAGAGAGAATCAGACATCACCTAATCGATATTGTAGAACCTGATCAGCCTTATAATGCCGGCAGATTTGTTCAGGATGCAGATGCAATAATTTCAGATATGCAAAAATGTGATCAAGTGCCGATTATTGCCGGTGGAACCGGCTTTTATATAAAAGCACTTCTGGAAGGTATTTTCGAAATGCCTGAGATTGATATTTCTGTCAGAATGGGATATCAGAAAATTCTGGAAGAACAGGGCAGTCAGTTTCTGCACGGTGAACTCGCAAAGATTGATCCGGAATCTGCCGACAGGATACATCCCAATGATTCTCAAAGAATTACGAGAGCTCTGGAAGTGTGGAAATCTACAGGAATCACTCTTACTCAACATTGGCTAAAACAAAAAAGAACTGAAAAATATCAATTTGTTAATATTTTGATAAATCCTCAAAGAGAATATTTATATGATAAAATCAATCTCAGAGTTGATTTGATGATTAAAAATGGTCTACTGGATGAAATCAGGAATCTTCTGGAGATGGGCTACAAATGGAGTGATCCAGGGATGAATTCTGTCGGTTATCTGGAATTCAGAGAATATTTTGAAAAAAAATCAGAATTGCAGGAATGCATCGATAAAGCCAAACAGAATTCAAGAAATTATGCCAAAAGACAAATAACCTGGTATAGAAAACAGAAATTCGATTTGACAATTAACTCTAACTGTATTAACTTTTTAGAAATTATAAACAGCATAAATAAAGAACAGATTAACTTGAAACATATTCTATTCAAAAAAAATAACGGAGTTGAGATGTTTATTGCAAGAATTAACGATTATGAGATTATGCGGGAAGAACTTGATGAAGAACTAATGCATGTAATGAGTAAACTTCATCTCCTTGAGGTCAACAAAGAATGTTACAATAAGGCAGTAAACCAACTTATAGACGGATATCTATTACTGTGTGCTGCCAGAAAATCCAACCTGAATGTTTCTTCTGAAGAAATTGAAGATAAACTGATTGAAGTGATGGTTAACTACGACAGCAAACAAGAATTCGAGATTATGCTCAAAGAAAGAGAACTTACTCTTGATTCAATGAAACAAAGAATTGCTGATCAGATCATTGTGAAGAAGTTTATACAGGAAGAATGTAATACAAATTTGGATGTCCCCGAAGAAAAACTTAGTGAGATCTACCGGGAAAATGGCGAGCTGTTCAGAGTAAAAGACAAAATCAGGGCATATCATATTCTTTTTAGAGCTGATCAGGAGAATCCACTGCAACAAGCTGAAAAATTAAAACAAATCTTGAAAACCCCTGAAGATTTTATTCATTTTGTAGTACATCCCAGTCATGAAGGATGCAATTGTATAGCTTCAGATCTCGGATATTTTGAAAAAGGGCACATGGTAGAAGAATTTGAACAGGCAGCATTTAATCTGGAAGTAAATGAAATAAGTGATCCGGTAAAAACAGCTTTTGGTTATCATCTCATCCTTGTTACCGAAAAGAGAGAAGCCCATGTTATACCTTATGATTTGGCAAAAGAATGTTTAGTAAAGAGATTAAATAAAATCGAATCTGAAATGAAACTTCTGAAACTTCTAAAAAAACTACGTATTGATGCTGATATCTTAATCAATGAAGATTATTTTGAAAAGTTTGTTAATTGTTGATAACAGAGGCTTTTCCCGTTTCTATAAATTCTGAATTACAAAAGACGGAGGATATAATAATTTGAAAAATAAGCATTTACATTTTCTACAAACAAAACCCTGACTGGAAGACATACTTAATCATTTGTGATTGTACAATTCCAAATCAAAAGAACTATGAAAAATAATACTATGTGAAAAGGAGTTAAAAATGGCTGAATTGGGAGTAAATATTGATCATGTTGCCACAATAAGACAGGCTCGAATGGGAATAGAACCGGAACCGCTTCAGGCTGCATTGATTGCGGAGCAAAACGGAGCAGATCAGATTACAATTCATCTCAGAGAGGATAGAAGACACATTCAGGATAGGGATTTGAAGCTTATGAGAAGAGTAATCCAAACAAAGCTGAATCTCGAAATGGCTGCTAATTCGGAGATGGTAATTATTGCTAAATCTATTCTGCCTGATATTGTGACTCTGGTTCCTGAAAAGAGAGAAGAACTTACCACTGAGGGTGGTTTGAATATGGAAATGAAAAATCTGAAAGAAAAAATCGATGAGCTTAAATCAGCCGGAATCATAGTAAGTGTATTTATTGAACCTGAACCTGAGATGATCAAACTTGCTGATAAATTTGGTTGTAATGCTGTAGAGATACATACAGGCTGCTATGCGAACTTAAAGAATACAAAAGAAATCAATGAAGAAATTTCAAAAATAGAAAAAGCTGCTAAGTTGATAAAATCTGCCGGAATGAAAGTGGTTGCAGGACATGGATTAAACTACCATAATGTTCTGCCATTGGTAAAAATCGGATTGATAGAAGAATTCAATATTGGACATAGTATAATTTCCCGATCAATTTTTACTGGATTAGCCGAAGCAGTCAGCAGTATGAAGCAACTCCTGGGGTAAAATGAAAGGTCGTATTCTGGTTATGGATGATGATTTAATGCTCAAAATGGTTCTGGAAAGAATCCTGAACAATTATGGGTTTGATGTGGTTTTTGCTGACAATGGAAATCTGGCAGTTGAAATATACAAAACCAGTTTTGAGTGTGAAGATGAATTTGATCTGGTGCTGATGGACCTTACTATTCCCTTCGGAATGGGTGCAATTGAAGCAAGCAAACTTCTTAAAAACATCAATCCACTAGTAAAAATAGTCATTATCTCAGGTTACGCAGAAGATGATATAATTCTGAATTATCAAAAATACGGGTTTTCATCTGCATTAGCTAAACCTTTTCAGGGTAATGAATTAAAAAAAATCATTGATGATGTTCTAGAAAAATGAATTCTGTATTGAGGACAATAATATGAGGTTAAATAAAGATTCTTCAATGTTTGTAATGATAGATGTTCAGGAAAAATTCAGAGAAAAAATCGCCGAATTAGGCACACTAATCAAAAATTGTTCAATTCTTAACCAGTCTGCCGAAATACTGGGAATTCCACTGTTGATAACCGAACAATATCCTTCCGGACTCGGGAAAACGTTAAATGAAATCTATATCCCAGCCGATGTAAAAATTGAGGAAAAGAAGTCTTTTACTGTTTTTGAGAAAGATATCTCAACCTTGATTGCCAAGCAGGGAAAAGAACAATTGATAATCTATGGAATTGAGGCTCATATCTGTGTTACTCAAACTTGTCTGGATGCCATCGATAAAAGCTATGAAGTATTCCTTGTGCTTGATGCAGTCTCTTCCAGAGATAAGAATAATAAAAATATTGCCGTGAACCGGTTAATTAAAGCGGGCTGCGAAGCGGTTTCAACTGAGATGTTGTTGTTTGAATTACTACATTCAGCAGAACATCCGAAATTCAAAGAAATTGCAAAATTAGTTAAATAACCTAAAATGTCTGAAAAAATTACTGTAAAAATTGGCAGAAAGCTTTACCTCCTGTTTAAGAAAAGGGATATTCAATCATTTCTGATAATTGGTTTTTGTATTGTTCTGTTAATCTTTTCCAGTTCTGTCATAGTTCTGCATCTTGAGCTAAAATCAAATCATGAGGTGCCAATTGATTCAGTTTTTGATGCTGTCTGGTGGGCAATTGCAACAATAACTACTGTGGGATATGGCGATGTTGTGCCTCAGTCATTCTGGGGAAGAATTGTAGGAATATTTCTAATTCTTTTCGGCTTTGTCTTATTTTCACTTTTTACTGGTATCATCACTTCTACAATGATTGAATCTAGATTAAAAGGAGCAAAAGGTTTGAAACAGATAAAATTGAAAAATCATATAGTAGTCTGTGGCTGGAATCAAACGGGTTATTCTATGCTGAAAGCTATTTCTCAAGAAACAGACAACTCAATACAAATTATTATAGTGAATGATTTTACTGAAGAAGTTTTTCATGAAATTGAATCAAAAGCTCCTAATGTAAAGCTGAAATTTGTTAGGGGAGATATGACTCAAACGGATATTCTGAACAGAGCAAACGTGAGAGTAGCAGGTCAGGTTTACGTTCTGGCGGATGAAAGTTTGGGTATAAAAGCAGCAGACGACAGATCAGTTATTGTGGCAAATGGTATAAGATTCATATCTTCAAAAGTACCGATTACGGTTCAATTACTAAATGAAAACAGCAAGAATCACTTGAAAAGAATCAATATTGATAATATCATTCTCTACAATGAAATTGGTGGATATCTTATGGCTAACAATATTCAGCAATCAAATTATATAAAACTGTTTTCGTCTCTGTTGTCTAATTCTAGTCATAAATTTAAAACAGAGACAATTCCGACAAATTATGTCGGTAAACCGTACAAAGAACTTGTGAATTATTATTATCAGGAAAGAAAATCGGTGTTAATTGGAATCATTACCGAAGAGCCCCAACTGGAATTATCAGATATTTTTTCTGACAACAGTGATGCCATAGATGAATTTATCAGGACTACTCTTGAAAGGTCTATGGGAAACACAGATGAGCATAAAGAGAATATTAAACTTAATCCGGATGGTGATTATGTCATTAAATCTTATGATTTTGCAATGCTGCTTTGCTGATATCGGAGGCTAAATGAATAAGAATCAGTTATCATCTTTCGAGATTTTCAGGGATCTTAGTGATGATCAGTTGTCAATTGTTGAAAAATATCTGGAAATTCAGGAGTATGAAAAGGATTCATATATCATTCAGGAGAACACTG
>JAQVBK010000180.1 GCA_028690365.1 Candidatus Cloacimonadota bacterium | reverse complement strand
TCGCCTGCAGAGGATAAATTATTCGCATTGTCGCCTGCAGAGGATAAATTATTCGCATTGTCGCCTGCAGAGGATAAATTATTCGCATTGTCGCCTGCATAATGGAGATTAAATTTATTATAACCCATTATTTTGTTCATGTTTTGTGAAAAATTCCGTTTCAAGAATTTCACAAATTCGGAATAATTAGCGATTTCGTTATTGGGTTTTATCAAAAGATGAAAATGGTCATAATTCAAGCAAAAGGCAAATAACTCGATTTTATGCACTTCTTTTGCCATTCTCAGTTCGTTTATCCATAATTCGCAGAAGAATTTCTCACGAAAATATTCAGCATTACCATCAACGCAACTTGTAATGAAATAGACATAATCACCATAAATTCTTTTCTGAGAATTTCTATGCATTATTCAAATCTCGAATTTGACGTGAACTCTAATCATGTTGTAGTTCAATAAATTCTGCCATACCAAATCCGGCACTGTTATTTACTCCAAATCCGCAGTCATAACCAATTTTGATTAATTCTGGTGCAGCGGAGATTGTGAATGGGGCTTCCATACCGACAATATTGCTTTTCCCAAATCTGATCATCTTTCTGATTTTACCGGATTTCTTTACGATATATGCAGGGTCGAAGGAGAAATCAAACTTCTGGTTTCCGGCAAAATCTTCCCGATAAATAGTCTTGTATTTCATTTTCATGTTTTCAAAGAGAGCAGCTATATAATTTGTTCTTTCAGATGGATTCAGGTAGTCAAGGTAGTGTTTGGAACTGTGGATTTCATTATTACGCACAGAAACTGCGATTGGTGACAGGCAGTAAAAATTCATCTGCTCGTGAAAGACAGGTTCTTTTAATGTTTCCACGTGGGTTATCTCAAAAATTGCCGGATCTTCTCTTCTGCCGAATTCAAAGTTTTTTTCGGAGAAAATACCTAGTATAAGATGCTCAAAGCTTTTCTCCATTCGGGTAGAAAACTGAAAAGAAATTTGCCGGACGCCTTTGAATCCTTTTTCAGTAATTATATGCGGAGAAAAATTTAATTTTGAGAAAGTGAATAGCTTGAATTTCCGATTCTCCCGGAAGAATCCGTTGTCGTGTAAAAACTCTGAGTATTCTGGAGATGATTTCTCAATTAATCTGTAGATGACAGAGGATAGTTGATATGAATAATTGAACGGAATGAAAACAGGAAGCTCGGTTTGAGCTTGAATTGTAACTCGCATTTTTACTCCTCAAATGGTAATTGAATGAGGCAATGATGTTTGGGAAAGTGAATTTGAAATGATGGAGTGAACATTGTATTTAGGGTCAGCTATCTGCAGAGAGAAGGACTGCCAGTACGCAAAATTAAGAAAAATAACGAATGAATGTGCATCATAAGCTCCAACAAAAGGATAAATATAATATCGTGAATTTACATTCATCACCAAACATTTTTTTAGTCTTCAGCTTACGGAATTTCATTTATTTTAGAGAAAGCTGAACTCTCATGCTCTTTTCTAACAAAAACTCGTTCATCTGTTTACGATGTTTTAACAAAAACAGGATTTAATGTTTGACAAAAAACACCTCATAAAAAACTGCTACAAAAAAATAGGAGGCATAAAAATGGCAGTAAAAGTTGACAAAGAAAAATGCATCGGATGCGGTGCTTGCGTTGATACTTGCCCTGTAAGCGCTCTTGAAATGAACGGCGATAAAGTACAGGTTGACGAAGGTACTTGTATTGATTGTGGTGCTTGTGTAGGCGTTTGTCCTGTTGAAGCACTTTCCTTATAATTATCAGGGACACTTATGTGTCCTTTTTTTTGTAGAATTCTGCTATTTTAACTGCTCTTTTCAATCTTTTAGCGTTTCTTTTAAACAATCTTCAGGAGGAAAAATGTTAAGGATGATTATCTCTGTTCTTGTATTGTTTGTTTTGCTATCCTGCCAATTTAAGGAAAGTTGTGCAGATAACTGTCTTACTGAGCAAATCGAGAAAATGAAGCAGGAGAATAACGAGGAAATCGCTAAAACTGCTGTGCACATTACTGCTCAGGGAATGGGAGAGGTTTGCGTGAATATCGAATCGGAAGAACAGGTTTCATTCATTCGCAACTTCATTAATCCTATTCGGTTTTATGCCGATAAAACAGGGTACTTCTATGTTTACAATTATGATTGTATAAATATTGCCCATGCCACTCAAAAGGATCTGGAAGGTAAAAATCTATATGACCATCAGGATTCCCAAGGCAAATATGTGATCAGAGAGCTGAGCAAAAAGGCCAAAGAAGGTGGTGGATTCGTTGAATTCTACTGGCAAAAGCCCAACACAACCGAAGAATTCAGAAAAATCGGTTACGTTGAACCAATACCAGGTACAGATTACTTCATCGGTACTGGAGTTTATGCTGAGTAATAATAGAAAAAAATAAACAGCGACAAGGAGTCTAAATGAAAATTATCTTAACTGCAATCATTATTCTGAGTATTGCCCTGTGTTGGGGAAATCAGGAACAGAAGGAGATGTCTCCTTTACAGAAATATTTCGCAGAACAGAGTTCTGAAAATTTTCTCAATGCCTATAATTCATTGAACACACAAGTTGCTGAAGATGAAGCATCAAACAGTATAAGTCTGGCAATGTTATTATTTTACGAAATGGAAAAACAACTAAAGAATGCAGAAGAAACAGCAACAGATTTGAATCCCGGGCAAAAATTTCAGTACGCTAACCTATTATTAGCCCTGAACAGATTTGAAGAATCAGTGAAAATTTATGATATGTTAAATACGGCTTCTCCCAAATGGTCTTGTCCATGGCGGCACAAGGGAGAAGCATATTTCCAAATGAATGAACTGGAAAAGGCTGAAGAAGCCTTACTTATGGCAATTGAGACAAGGGAAGAGCATTACGATGCATATGTGATGCTGGCAGATGTTCAGGCAGCCTTGGGAAGATTTGATGATGCTTTGAAAACTCTTGAACTTGGCTTTACTTACAAAGGCAAAGATATTGAGGATCCGGACCAAGAAGTGAATGACCTTGATGTACAGTTTCTGTATCTAAATCTTCTGCAGAAAAATGGCAAAACTACCGAGTATAGCACACTTAGAGAAAAATTAGAGAAAATTGTGCCCGGAGACGACAGGCTAAATCCATAAAAAACAATAATTGCAAAATTGACGCTCTTTAAAAGGGCGTTTTTTTTTGATCATCCTCTCGATACTTCCTAAACATTATTCAAGAGCAAATCTTCAGTATGGCAAACTATTTCAATAAATATATTAAATAATTCAATATATAATTTGACTTTGTTAATTTAAGTGTTAAAATATTCAAGCAAGGAGGACGTATGAATAAAATTTTGGATAGGTGCCCGGTTTGTGAAGCCGCTTTAGAGATTACCGAGTTACAGTGCAATTCCTGTGGTACCACTATAAAAGGCTCATTCAGGGCTAATTCATTCGATTTGTTGAATACTGCTCAAATTGATTTTATGAAAACTTTTCTTTGTTGTCAGGGCAACATAAGAGAAGTGGAAAAAGCCTTGGGAATATCATACCCCACCGTCAAAAACAGGTTGGCAGAAATTATCAGATTAATCTGTCCTGATCAGAAAATATCATTGGAAGGCAATTATAATGAAGTTTTAGAAAGTATTGAAAATGGCAGTATTTCAGTTGATGAAGCGATTGCCAAACTAAAAAAAATCAACCGTTAAATAATCAGATCATTGTGTGATGTTAAAGGAGCGCAAGATGACATTTATCAGAAAAAGATTATTTGAAACACAGCCGGAGCTTACTCTGAAAGGAAGTATTGTAAATGTTGCTGTGGATATTACTTCGTACGAAGGTGACAAAACCACTGCTGAACTAAGAATTACCCCCAGATTAAATCCCGAAGGCGAAGATATTTACCTCGATGAAGCAATCGACAACTGTTACAAACTCGACTATGATTCTGAAAACAACCTTCTGGAGATAGATCTGGATCTGGATGACATTCTGGAACATCTCGAAGAAACCACAGATTTGAAAAAATCCCGCCGTATCAAAGAAGCTCTCCTGCTCTTAACAGTTCCCCACAAATGCAGTATTGAGCTGGATAATGAAAACAGTAGCATCAAAGTGTCTGATCTGATTGGAAATCACATTATCGGTACAGACAACGGTCGAATTGAAGTAAACAGAAATCAGGGCAAACTTGATCTGGACTCAGAGAACGGTAGGATTATTGTAAAAAGTCAGGAAGGAAATCTAACAGCCAAAACAGAAAACGGTAGAATTGAAATATCTGAAGTCAGTGGAAAAGAGATTGAACTTATTACCGAAAATGGAAGTATTCAATCCCGCAGCGCTGATTATTCAAACGGCACGATCACCACTGAAAACGGGGCAATCTATTACGAGTTCTTGTCAATTGATAAGGGCGAGTTCAACTTTGAAACTGAAAACGGTAGAATAACTCTAATAATCCCCGAGGAAATTCCCATCGATCTTTCTGCAGAAACCGAAAATGGCAGAATTAGAATAGATCTTCCTGAAGCTGAAGGAGTTTCTAATATTAGCTCCGGCAGAAAAGCAGCTTTAAAAAGAGGCAGCGGAGAAGTCGCAATTTCCGTAAGAACGGAAAATGGAGCAATAGTGGTTGCCAGAGAAAAAACTGAAGCAGGAGGAGAACTGCATAATTTTGACCAATCTGAAATACTGGATTTCATAAAAAAGAAAGCTGAACAACTTAATATCCAAATCGATTTGGACACTGTTGCAGACGGACTGGAAAAAGTTAAGGAATCTTTACTAAAACTGAAAGATATTGATGTCAGCAATATTGTCGACAAAGTAAAGAAAGAGATTAAAATCACTTTAGCAAAAGATTTCAACAAAGAAAAAATTAATGGTTTCAAAGAGGATATGGAAGGAATATACGGAAAAATCTCCGAAAGCGTTGAAAAATTCAAAGACAAGAAGAAGGATAGTTACACAACTGAAGTAAAGGAACAAAGTCGCCTAAAAATACTAAAAATGCTGGAAGAGGGGAAGATCTCTGCCGAAGAAGCAGAGAAACTACTGAAAGCTATTGAATAAATTTGAGGGGAGTCTATCTCCCCTTTTTTGCAAAAGTACATCTTCTTTGCTCGTTTGAAATATTTTCTCTCTTTTTCATTTACATATTTCCCTCATTTCCAGAATGTCGCAAAAAAAACAGGAAGGATTTATGAACAGAAGAAGAGCCTCAACTCCGCTCAAAAAGAAAGAACAGATATCTTTCGTCAAAACCGATAAAACAATGCAACTAATGGATTTTCTGTTGGAGTCATTTCCCGAAAAAAAAAGAAGCAAGATTAAGTCATTGCTGACTCATGGTCAGGTGTTAATTGATAACAAAATTGTGACCCAGTACAATCACCTTCTCCCACCTGGTCAGGAAATAATGATTAACTGGACTAGAGTACAGAAGGAAAGCGACAATAAGAGCATTCGAATCGTTTTCGAGGATCCTCATTTCATCGTTATCGACAAAAAAGCGGGTCTTCTTTCTGTATCAACTAGGCAAGAAAATGAGCAAACTGCCTTTAGTATTCTGGAAAAACAGTTAAAAAAAGACAATTACCAAAATGAACTTTTTACAATCAGTCTCTTAGATAAAAGTATGTCAGGTCTGATGTTATTTGCCAAAGAACGCAGCATAAGGGAAACTTTCCTGAAGTCACCCGAAAAAGTGAAACTTAGTAAGTCATTCTGTGCTGTAGCAGAAGGAATTTTTAAAGAGCCAGAAGCGACCTTAATTAACTGGCTGAAAGAAAATAAAGCATACGTGATGTACGATGATGGATCTAAAGAAGATGCTCAACAAGCTATTACTCATTACAAAGTGAGAAAAACAGGAAATGAGCTAACTATGCTGGAAATTGAAACTGAAACCGAGATAAAAAATCAAATTCGGGCACAGTTTAAAGCATTGGGACACAGCATAGTGGGAGACAAAAAATACGGCGCTACTTTTTTCCCAATCAAACGACTGGCTTTGCATGCTTTTAAGCTAAGCTTTATTCATCCAATAACCGGAAGAGAAATGACTTTTGAATCAAGAATTCCACTCACATTCCACAAATTGTTAAAGAAACAGCCAAATTAGAAATTATGCATTTTGCCACAATTCTTCTGATTAGTCTGGGATTGGCAATGGATGCCTTTGCTGTATCAGTTTCCAGCGGGGTTGTTCTAACCTGTTTCCGCAAAAGATATGCTTTAAAAATAGCTCTTTTCTTTGGCGTTTTTCAAGCAGTTATGCCTTTGATAGGATGGTCTGCCGGACTCACTTTCAGGAATTATATATCAGCAGTAGATCACTGGATTGCCTTTGCTTTGTTGAGTATTATCGGTGGAAAAATGATTTATGAATCCCTTATCACATGTGAAAAGGAAAAGTCCTGTAATCCGGAAAATATCATGGTACTTCTGATGCTTGCTGTTGCAACCAGTATCGATGCTTTAGCCGTAGGAATAAGCTTTTCCTGTTTGGAAGTCTCTATAATTACCCCGGCTCTGATAATTGGGATAGTAACATTTGTGCTTTCTTTTGCCGGAGTATTTATAGGTAACAAATTTGGTTCTATTTTTGAGAATAAGATGGAGCTTATCGGTGGATTGATACTAATTGGAATCGGAATAAAAATATTAGTCGAACATCTTTTTTGGGGGATGAAATGAAATTTTTTGGCGCACATGTTAGTGCAGCGGGCGGAGTAGAGA
>JAQVBK010000179.1 GCA_028690365.1 Candidatus Cloacimonadota bacterium | reverse complement strand
GATTCTTCTCACAGCAAGGGGATATTCTACCCGCACATAAATATAACCTTCATTGGCTTCAATCGCTCTGGCAGCTATCATCATACCTTCTACAATGCTGTGCGGATTTCCTTCCAGAATACTTCTGTCCATAAAAGCACCGGGATCGCCTTCATCACCGTTACATATTACATATTTCTTCTCATTTTTCTGGGCAAGAGTAAGTTCCCATTTAAATCCTGTTGAAAAACCACCGCCGCCTCTCCCCCGCATTCCTGAATCTTTGATTAATTTGCAGACATCTTCAGGTTCTGACTGAGTGAAAACCTTTCTGGCAGCCGAGTATCCGCCAAGATTAATGTATTCCCTTATATCTTCAGGATCAATAACTCCACATTTGGCAATGACAGTTCTTTTTTGCTGTGTATAGAAAGGAATCTCATGAATACCTTTATACAGATTTCCTGATTTTGGCTCTTTATATAATAGTCTGTCCACTATTGAATTTTCAATTAATGTAGTTTTTACAATTTCCTTAACATCATTAACTGAAACTTTATTGTACATAATATCGTCGGGAAGAATAGTAACTAATGGTCCAACCTGACAGAAACCCTGACATCCACTTTTAGTTAAATGAACATCATGATCTTTGTTATCTTCAAAATCGAGTTCTACCACAACATCCAATCCTTTGGCTTCGATCTCTCTTTTTAATGCATCGAATACTTTCATTGAACCGTTGGCAATACAACCGGTACCGGCACAGACAATTATTCTTCTGTCTATTCGAGCAGTTGCAGCTTTGTATAATTCCTTTTCCCTGTTGAGATCAATCACTTGTTTTTCCATGTTGACTCCTTAATTCTCCTGAACAGCTTCTTTATCTTTGTAGGATTTAATAATTTCGATTGATTTCTGTGGTGAAACCTGTCCGTATACATCGTCATTTACAACTACAACCGGTGCTAATCCACAAGCTCCGAGACATGATACAGTTTCTATTGTAAAAAGCATGTCGGAAGTAGTTTTTTGCTTCCCTTCCAGTCCCAGATGATTCTGCATTGCTTCAATAATCTTTCCTGATCCTTTAACATGACAAGCTGTTCCATCACAAATACGAATGATATACTTACCTTTAGGTTCCAAAGAGAAGTGGCTGTAAAAGGTTGCGATACCAAATACTTTTGCCGGTGACATATCCAGCATAGTTGCCACAAAAGTTAATACCTCTTCCGGAAGATATCTGTATTCTTCCTGAATAGCCTGCATTATTGGAATTATCTTAGCCTGATCTCTTCCGTAGCCATCAACGATTTCCATAACTCTGGTAAATTTTCTGGCTAATTGCATATTGGGAGCAGTCATAGTCCCTCCTATTTTTATTTATTGTGTAATTTCTCTGCTAATCTGCGAGAGAGAACCCCAAGTCCTCGTATAAATCTATGTTTTCGATTATTACATTCTCCGGAGCTCTCAGTTTTATCCGTGAAAAATTCCAGATTCCTGAAACACCATTTTCAATCATTAAATCTGCCACTGATTGTGCCTGATCTCTTGGAGTGGTAATAATCCCCACATTTATATGCATTCTTTTGGCTAAATCTGCAAATCTGCTGAGTGGGAATATTTTGATCTCATTAATCTCTGTGCCATGCAGGTCTTCGTTTATGTCAAAAGCTGCAACGATTTGAAGTCCGGTATTCGAAAAATTATTATAATTTAGCAGTGCTCTTCCCAGACTTCCAACTCCTGCCAGGAATGCTACCCTGTTATCCCTCCAATTTAGAAGCTCTTCTATATTGTTGATAGCCTCATTTACATGATGACCAGACTTAGGCATCCCCTGAAAACCAACCAGTCCCAGATCTTTTCTAATCTGAGAAGGATGAATCCCTGTATCGACTGACAGATACATTGCTGAGACATTGTCCATACCTTCTGTTTTGAAATGTCTAGGTAAAAACATATACCTGGGCAGCCTTCTAAGAATGAGTTCATTTACTCTTCTGGTCATCTTTCTATCCTCTAATGAATTTTCGCTTATCATTTTTCGTTATAATTTTCACAATTTATGAGAAGAAAAGGGGGAGGTTTCCCTCCCAAAACTCTATACTTAAGATGCTTTCAAGCTTGATTTGTAGATGTTTCTAATTACTTCAGCAGTTGATTTAACTGGAGCAAGACTAAGTAATCCATCTAAAGAAGGTGTTTCCTGAGCAAGTTCAACTAATCTCTCAATATGTTTTTCAGTGAATCCCTCATCAGTGAGTTTTTGACTTACTCCTACTGCTCTCAGCCAGCTTTCGATACCTGAAGCAATTTTCTCAGCTTCATCCGGAGTTCCGTTTAAACCAGGAACAATCGGAGCAAAAAGGGTAGCCATTCTTTCAGGATACGCTGCATAAATTGTTTTTACAACTGCCGGTAAAATCATAGCCAAGCCAAGACCATGAGCCAGCTCCGGCTTAATTGCACTCAGTGGATGTTCCAAAGCATGAGTGAAGTGCAGTAAACCATTATCAAAAGAGATTCCTGCAATAGCTGATGCATAAGTAAGATAGTATCTTGCTTCCAGATCTTGCGGATTTCCGATAACTCTCGGAAGATATTCAGCAATCAGTTTAACGGTTTCATTTGCCATCATTATTGAGTAAGGTGAAGCAACACTTGTTGTTGCAGCTTCAGTAACATGATTGAGAGCATCAACCGAAACAAACACAGTTTGCTCTGCAGAAAGCCCTGTCATTAAAGCAGGATCATCTATTGAGAATCTCGGATAGATGCAGTCATAAGCGATAGCTGGTTTATACTCTTTTGCTTCAATGGAAACTACGGCAAACCGGTTAACTTCAGTACCTGTTCCATGAGTTGTATTTATAGCAATGATAGGTAATGCTGAATCTGGAGTGAACTTGAATTCGTAGAGATCAGCAGTTGTATATTGAGGATATTTGATCATGATAGCGACACTCTTTGCTGCATCGATGGGACTTCCTCCACCTATTCCGATAACAGCCTGTGCTCCGAAATTGAGTCCCACTTTAGTAGCTTCATCTACACAAGTGTCAGTGGGATTGGGAGTAATCTTGTTATAAATTACATAATCAATTCCATTGTCTTTTAATGCCGGTTCGATCACATCCCATGCACCTGTTTTGATGTAAGCAGATTTGCTTGCAACGATGATAACTTTCTTGATTCCTTCTCCACTAAGGATTTTAGCAATATCATTGATTTTTTTGATAGCGCCGAGTCCAAAGTAATCGGTAGTTTTGGTTCTCAGTTCGAAAACCTGATCAAGTTTGATTTTTTTGTCGTACATCTTTGCCTCCTGAGTATTTGTTAATTGCTTATGTATAATGCATTAGCTGTGCCAAGTACTCTGGAGAGATGTTCAAATTATGTATCTATATATATATGTAGAGATTACGATTTGTGTAATTTGCTAATTAAAAAAAAGCGAAAGATTTATATGTCTTATTTCCTTACATGTCCTATTCTTATTGTACAATTTCAAGACATGTTTCTGAAATCTTTGATAATCAATTTATGCTTTTTTATTTTTTCATAGAGAGTTCCTCTGGAGATTCCAAGTTGAAGAGCCGCCTGTCGCATATTTCCACCCGTTTGCTCCAAAGTGTTTTTAATAAGTTCTGCTTCTTTCATTCTAAGTAAAGGTGCCTTTTTCTGTTTTTCAGGACTTTCTACTTTTTTGCTTTTCAAAATGTTATATGGAAGATCTTTTATCCCCAGAACATCTTTTTCCATCACATTTACCGCCCGTTCAATGACATTCTCCAGTTCTCGTATATTACCAGGCCAGCCATATTCAAGCAACACTTCATAGAAAGATGAAGACACATTCGTGATTTTTTTATCTAATGACGTAGAAAATTTCTGCACAAAAAAATCAATCAGATTCCTTATATCCTCCTGTCGCTCCCTTAAAGGTGGAATCTCGATGCACATCACATTTAGACGATAATAAAGATCATCACGAAAACTGTTCTCCTGAACTAATTCCATTAAGTTACGATTTGTAGCTGCTATGATTCTGACATCAACTTTTTGTGGAAATTTTCCTCCAACTCTGGTAACTTCTCCCTGCTGCAAAACTCTCAGAAGGTTAACCTGTGCATCCAGAGGCATGTCACCAATCTCATCCAGAAAAATCGTTCCCCCGTCTGCCAACTCAAATTTCCCGGCATGACCCTCTTTTCTAGAACCGGTAAAAGCTCCTCCGGCATAACCGAAAAGCTCTGATTGAATCAATTCTCTGGGCAAAGCACCACAATTCACAGCAATAAAGGGTTTACTTCTTCTGTCACTTAAGTTGTGAATTGACTGAGCAAACATTTCTTTCCCTGTTCCGCTTTCTCCGAGTAATAGTACATTTGATTTACTTTTAGAGCATATTCTGGCAAAATATTTACAATCCTGCATAACCGGAGATTCTCCAATGATATCATCTAAAGTAATCAAAGCTTTTGAGCCGGTAATTTTATTAACAATTCTGTTCATTTTTTCTGATTCACGGAGTGTCAGAATTACTCCCTCATTTTCCTGATTAGCATTCCTGAAAACTGAAGTAGATACTAATAATCTCAGCTTATTGTTGTTCAACACAAAAACAGTCTCTTCATCTGTTATCGCCACATTCTCCCTCAACATTCCATTCAGATCGAGAGAACAGTTGATTACCTCACTAAACTCCTTACCGAGTAAATTATCCTTTGTTTTCAGCATTTTTCTGGCATTCTCGTTCATTGATACAAACAATAACTCACTGTTGAGAACAATTATTCCATCGTTGATCATATTTAAAATTATCTGATTTTGTTCTGCAATCCTGATTTTATCTTCATATATTCTTTTTGTTACAAGATACTTTTCAATTGCATCAACTGCAGAAACAATCATTGCCAGGGAATGAGAATGCATCAACTCTGTTTTTCCCGTAATGTCCAAACAAGCAATTATCTCACCTTCAGGATTTCTGATTGGAGCAGCAGAGCAGGTGTACTGATGATTCATCTCCAGAAAATGCTCAGTTCCGCTAATTTGTACAGGCAATTTGACAACAAGAGCAGTCCCTATTCCGTTAGTTCCAAGATCTTTTTCATTCCAGGAAGTACCAGGTTTAGCTATTGGAACTTTGTCCAGATAACCTTCAAAACCTACTGACTCTATTATGTAACCGTTTTTATCCGCCAGCACCAGAACACACTCAGACTCTCTTATTACTGAAAAAATCCTTCTCATGTAAGGGATTGTAAACTCATTGAGTTGAGCTGTTTCCATTTTCAATTTCTGCAGTTCTGCATTCTTTAAAATGTTTGGGCTATATTTTTTCGGATCTAATTTTTGGTCTCTGCATCTCTGCCAAGATTGTTTAACAATATTTCTTAGATTTTTGTTATCCAGCATCTTCTATCCCCCACATTCTTTCAGCAATCAATAATCTTTTCTAATCTAAAAATGAATAATTTTTGTTGTTGATTACTTCTTCTTTGTCAGCTTCTCAGCCAGTCTTCGGGAAATAACTCCAAGTCCTCTGTATAAGTCAACATTTTCCACAATAATATCCTCAGGTATTTTCAGCTTAACCGGAGTAAAATTCCAAATAGCCAAGATTCCACTTTCTACCATCAGATTGGCTACAGACTGGGCATAATCCCCTGGAACAGTAATGATTCCTATATGTATATGCATTCTTTTAACTAAATCAGAAAACCTGCTCAGAGGAAAAATTCTTATCTCATTAATTTCTTTGCCGATTTTTGAAGGATCATTATCAAACCCGGCAATGACCTTGAGTCCGGCACCTTCGTATTTATTATAATTCAGTAAAGCTGAACCAATGTTTCCTACACCTACCAAAAAAGCTGAGTTGGTATCTTTCCAATTGAGAAAATCCTCTATGGCCTCAATCAACTCCGTAACTACATGCCCTTTGCGGGGAGTCCCTTGTAAACCAGTAAGAGCAATATCTTTCCTTATTTGCGTATCATGCACACCGGTTAGTTGAGAAAGCTCTTTTGTCGAAGTGTATTCAATCCCCTTGCTCTCCATGACTTTTAAATGGCGATAATAGACAGGTAATCTTCTGATGGCTGAGTTAGTAACTTCATATTGCTTCATCAGTCCTCCCGCTTTATTCGTTACAATTTTCACGTTTTAAAATTTCGGTTATCCTGTCAAAATATTTATACTTATTCATTTATTTCCACTGATAACAGCTTCGCTTCCACTATTCCAAATTAGACTAAGGAAATCCTATTACAGAGAAGAGCTGGTTGCCGTAATTGTAAGGTGGGTAAGTTAAACAATCACAGACGCAATATTGTTATACAAACTATTGCGTTTCAATGTTTTTATGTTGCTGTTGTATTGTTCATCAGCATTGAGGTTGGCTGGAGAGGGTTATTTCGTCAACGGAAAATTTACTGACAAGCTTGGGAAAAGACAAGACTTGAACCACAGAGAGCGCAGAGGACACAGAGAGACAAGGACAACTTAAATGAAAAACAATGACGGGAGTTCCTCAACCGGCAGCAACCGGTTAGGGACTTCCGGCATACTGACAGAGGGCACGGAGAACGTTGATAAAAGGCACAGAGTAATTTAATAAATAGCATTAAAAGTTCACTGTTTTTTCTTTTCTTCTCTGCGGAACCCTGCGAGCTCTGCGGTAGAAAAGGATTTAGCCGCCCGATATCCCATATCGCCCAAAGTCCCTGTAAACGAGGGACTCCGGTCTTGGAAAGAATTTTTTACCACAGAG
>JAQVBK010000178.1 GCA_028690365.1 Candidatus Cloacimonadota bacterium | reverse complement strand
GTTGAGCATAATCACTAGCATCAATTGTAGAGAATTCGTACACATAAGGGTTCGTTTCTAATTCAAATTCTTCAAATGCAAATGTTCTGTTAAAATCAAACTTACTTCTGAAGTCAGGATCAATAGCAACTACATCGAACGGAGTCTCGCAAACATCTACATTTGCCAGAGACAAAGCAATATCTATAGTATCTACAGCTGCACACATTGCAAAAAGGAATCCACCATTCTCTACATATTGTCTAATTTTCTCTGCTACAGTGTGCTTTAATTGCCATACTTTTTCATATCCCAACCTACTTGCCATTTCCTCGTTAATTCTAACTTCTTCCTGATACCAAGCAGTATTTCTAAAGCTACTGTAGAATTTACCATATTGACCGGTAAAATCTTCATGATGAAGATGTAGCCAGTCATAATCGTCTAGTTTGCCTGCCAGTACTTCTTCGTCCCACAAAGTTTCATATTCTATTTCTGCATAGGTTAGTGCCATTGTAACAGCATCATCCCAGGGTAAAGAATTTGGAGGAGTATAAATTGCAATTGAAGGTTCTTTCTCAAGAACAACAGCATTCATATTTGCATCTTCTATTTCAGCAAGGATCTGGGCCACATTTGCAGAAGAGATTCGCTCATAGTAAACACCTCTGATATTACAAAGGGCAATGATATCTGGCGAATCAGGGATTATGAATGATCCCCCCCGATAATTAAGCAACCATCTGGAAGATAACTGAAGTTTTAACGCCTGAAACGTTACTCCGTATGCTTTCAGATGGTTAGTTTGTGCTCTGTCCATTGGGATCAGAATTTCGGCTGATAACTCAGCACTAATAAAGATAACTAAAAAAACTATACAAAGCAGTATTGCTTTAATCTTCATCGTCTTCATCAATTCTAAATAATTTCATATGGGAAAAATCATCTACAAAATCATCATCAAAGTCTTCGTCATCTTCATCCAGATTTAACTCTATCTCGCCACCTGTCATCCAGTCAGGACAAAAAACCACATCTTCCTTAAAATCCCAGCCATCAACATTCTGTAATCCAAATCTGTTCAAAAGATCTTCTTCCCACAAAGAGTATTTCACATAGCCGTCCTCGAGATTATACACTAAAACTGGTTTAGTGTATTTACGCAGATTATATCTTTCATTTCCAATGAGTTCCAGAAATTCAAGAATTAATGCCCTGTCATTTTGAGTCTTCATCATTTACTTCTCCTAAAAAGCTAAATTATATCTGAAAGTAATACTTATACTATCATTTACGTAGTCTTTCAAATCAGCCAAAGGCTTATAATCAGAACTGACTTTTCGATATATATGAGTATAGTCAAGAGATATATTGAGCTTTTTTGTAAGATAGAAAAATACTCCCAAATCGAGATTGTACTTTGAATCTTCTCTGGTACTGTGAATCGGATCAATACTGCCTACTTCCGGATGTGAAACAGGAAGATCAGTTATGTAATATCTATTCTCAATTGTATAAGAGATATACGGTCTGAGATCAATCTTCTTGGTCAACCTGACTCTTTTGTTGGTAAATTTAACGGAATATATATTGCAGTCATAAGATGCATCTCTATAGTCTTTCATATTTTCCCAGTCTAAGATATCTGAACTTTCATCAATGTGGTTATCTGTTTCCATAATTCTATAATAATACATGAAATCCAGATAAAATGTAGGGAAAGAATGTCTTAATCCTAGCCCAAAAGTCATGGCATCGCCATCTTGTTCGGTAAAATATTCGTTGTAGAAGTACTGTTCATATTTTAGATAATAGTTCAGATAGTTCTTTCGTGATACTCTATAACTACCGTCGAACTTATAAAGAGTTTTATCGTATGAGAATTCTTCCAATTCTCCTGTTCCGTCGCGATCTTCATATTTTCTCAGATAATTATCAGGATAATATCCGAACCCTAAGTTAAGGTCAATTTTGCGACTTCTGTAAGCCAGTGCAGAGTAGCTGGAAACAGAGTTTTTGTCATTATTGTTGAAATAATGACTATATCCCAAACGACTCGAAATTGCATAGCTGACTTTTCTTTTCTCATAAGTGTAACGAAGTCTGGCAGAATTAGTCGTAATTAGATCATCTGAAGACTCAACATAATTAAAATTACTGTGCCCATCATCAAATTGATCTAACTCAGTATCAGACAAATTGAATACGTTTTTGTTGTAATCCCATTTACTTTCCAAAGAAAGATCAAATTGAGCAAACAGCATCACTGAGCAAATTGAAAGCAGCATTAGCAAGACTATTCTTTTCACTTTACCCCCTAAATGTTCTGGTCAGGATCAATAATGTTGCTTGTAAAATGTCTGTCTTTCCTGTCAAAAATAATTACCACAAGTACAGCAATCGATAGTATCAACAAACAAATGGATGCAACTGTAACATTGTTAACTTTGCTTATAAAGGTTTTCCCTGTTCCGGGTTCAGGAACTGGTTCCGGATCAGTCGGCAGATCGAAATTTCTGGCAAGATAGCTGACAGAGAAAAGGTGTAAAATAGGAATATTTTTATCTGCAAAGTACATCAGGACTCCCCTGGAATCAAATTTCTTCTCTGACAGATTGTAATTAATGCCATTGGGAATCAGTTTCGCATTAACAAAATTACCTATATTTGCTATACCGCCACCTATATTGATAAAGGCTTTATATTGTGAATCAACAGGCAGTGATTCATTGTAAAATCTCATTCTCTTTTTCAGGTTTTCTTCCATTAATTTCTCATCCAACAGTATATTGCCGGTTCGTTCGATTGCTTCCAGTATCAGTTCTCTGCCGGTCGGACTTAAACCTCTTCCCACATCTCTTCCGCCACCAATTGAAGCATACATTGATTTGAATGAAATAATCTCATTATCATACAGAATTTTTTCCATATCAAGCCAGGTAAATTCCGGTCTGTTAGCACCAAAACCACCTGAACCAACCATAGTAATAATTACGGGTTTGATTTCAAGTGTTTCTAATGCAGCATACAAGGCAAGGTTCAATCCGGGATTAGAACCTGTAAGTCCAATTGCAACATAATCACCTTTATTCAAATTGAGTTTTTTCAGATAATCAACTGTCGCTGCAGCCATATTGGGATTGAGCGATGTAAGTTTTTCTGAAAGTAAACCACGGCTAGTAGTAATTGATGATATTGACGGACCAATCAAACCAGTTTGATTGGGATCATTTGTAGAATCAATCTCCAAGTCCCTGGTAATGACTTCCGTTTTTAGTTGTTTCATAAAATCATTCATCAATTCAGCTGATTGAAGTTTCTCATCGTACCAACGAACTCTGATTTCTTTATGACTTGTTTGAGCAAAATAGAATAGAATTATTGCCAGAATTGCCAGTAAAACTAGTGACCAATTTGATTTTAATGAGGGTCTGAACATTTATCACCATCCTTAGAATGTTAGAATGATACTTCGCCACCGCTAATAATAATCAGAATCAATCTGACAATTACAGCAGAAAGCAACATCACTGATATTGTTTTGGGTATACCTTGTCGTTCCATCCAGTTAGCGATCAGTCCGGGGATGATGAATCCGATAGACTGCATTTCCAGATCGTTAACAGTTATACCGCCGATATTGAGATATTTAAAAACCCAGCCGCAGATAAATCCCAGCAGGATACTAAGGACCATTCTTCTTTTACCATAAAGAATAGTAAATAATGAGATAAACTTGATTAGCAAGAGAGTAATAAAACTGACAATCAGTGTACCAATAATATTCTTGGGTCTGTCCAGATTCATGGCAATATAACCGGGGACTACAATTCCTCCAGCTGAGGCTCCCAGTAATTCGCTGAATAACAGACTAAGAAAAACGCCTATTCCCACAGCAGCTTCAATCAAACCATCCTCCTTGTCTTGCCTGAAGCAAGATTACTTATTTATAGATTTTTTATCAAAATAATTAACAATCTGTGCACCGTACTTGTTTTTGCCGGCAATATTACCTGTTCCCAACACATGCGATTCGGTTCCAGTCAATTCAAAAACTTTGTCATAGACTAAACGTGGATCAATTTCACCTACATTTACAAGTTTACTGGCGGGAATTTTCATGTGTAGTGCTTCTTTATAAACTTCATCCGTTTTCTCTCCGGTGAGCAATAATTTTGTGAAGTTTAGATTTTTAAATGCTTCCAGAAGCTGTACAGACCTGAAATATCGATCAGCTCGTGAGTTCAGAATAATAATTTTTTCTTCGTTATCTAGTTGTTTCGTAATTATATTCCAGATCATCACTGTAGAGTCAGGATCATTAGCTGCAAAAACATTGTAGAAAAATATATTTTTACCTCTGTCTTTAATATTGTGTTTCGTCAGAGCTCCTGGATCAGGCTTAGCTTCCCACATACCTTTGAGTGCAACCTCTCTTTTAACTCCAACTTTTTCGCAAACTGCCAGAGCTAAAGCAACATTGTCTTTGTGTTCAATATAGTGAAAATTTTTAATTTCATTGTCTGTCACATCGTTGTTACATATCTGATGAATTTTTGTTTTACGGGAATCTGCAACTCTTTTCATGATGGGAAATTGTTCTACTTCGGATGTATAAAATTCTCCGTTTTCCGGAATTGTATTACAAAGTGAATTAGTGACACTTTCTACAGTTGGTCCCATCAAATCAAAATGATCAGCTCTTGAATTTGTAATGACAGAAATGGTTGATTTGACCAACTTCCTCTCGGTTACCCATTGAAAGGTAGGGTTAACAGCCATACATTCAATCACAATTACTTTGGGTTTAAGAGATGCTGCATATCGGAAAACATATTTCTGTTCAATTATGTTTGCTCCAAACAATCTCTCGATTGAAGCTTCTCTACCATCGGGCAGAATAATTCTCGGCATAGTACCAGTAGTTTTTGCTATAGTCGTTATACCACCGGCTCTGATTCCAGCTGCTATTAATCTGGTCACACTAGACTTCCCTCGAGTACCGTTAACGTGAATCCTAATCGGAATTCGTTTAACATTTACTACGTGTCGGAAATGTTCAAATGTAAGATAAATTATGAATGCCAAAGTTGCGAAAAATAGAACTACCATGATATTCCCTTATTTTTTTTATTTTACTTATGCAATTTATGTTCCATTACTCATTTATCAAAAAAAGAAAACCACAAAAAAAGCTCCCGAAGGAGCTCTAATTATTTCAGGTATTCTTTTATCACTTTCGACAGACGTTTTACTCCTTCCCTGTTTTTCTCAATTGATGAGTAGGAGAAGTTTATTCTCATCGTATTCTTCCCTGAGCCATCACAATGGAAAGCTGAACCGATAACAAATGCCACCTTTTCTGCAATAGCTATTTTAAACAATTCTTCACAGTCCACATGTTCAGGCATTCGTAGGAAAAGGAATAATCCGCCTTCCGGTTCTGTCCAGGTAACGCCCTCAGGCATAAATTCACGGAAATCTTTCAGCATCAATTCTCTTTTCTTTCTGTAGAGAGTAATTATTTTCTCAATATTCTTATCCAATAAACCCTTTTCAATATATCTTGCCACTATTCTCTGAGTGAATGGCGGTGTGCATAAATCAGTAGATTGTTTTGCAGTCACAAATTTATCTATAATTCTTTTATCGGCAATAACCCAGCCAATTCTAAATCCGGGAGCAAATATTTTTGAGAATGTCCCCAACATGATTACATGACCGCTATTATCCAGAGAATAGAATGTTTTCTGAAACTCTCCCGAGAATCTCAATTCTCTATACGGGCTGTCTTCAACAATCAATACATCATATTTCTTTGCAATATTGATTATTTTTATTCTTCTTTCTTCAGGCATCGTGATGCCGGTAGGATTCTGGAAATCAGGGATTATGTATATAAATTTGGGTTTCTCACCATTGTTCTTCATTTCAATTAATTTTGCTTCCAGTTCTTCAGGTATCATACCCATTTCATCCAAATGAACTCCTACCATTTGAGCACCATAAGCATTGAAAGCACTCAATCCACCCAGATAAGATGGAAGTCCAACAATTACCTTGTCTTTAGGATTCACAAATATTTTTGCCAGAAGATCCAGTCCCTGCTGAGATGCAGTAGTGATCATCAGATTCTCCAGTGAAATATCCAGTCCGTCTTTCTTATAGCGATTTACCAATAATGTCCTGAGGAGTGTGTCTCCTTCTGTTGAACCATACTGCAATGCAACTTGGGCTTCATTTTCCATGATTTCGTTCACGATTACCTTTAGTTCGTCAACAGGAAACGATTCAGGAGCAGGAAGTCCTCCTGCAAAGGAAATAATGCTAGGGTCTGAAATCAGTTTAAGTAATTCTCTTATCTGCGATTTTTTCATTCCTTTGACATTGGTTGAGTAAGCTTGTTCTAAGTTGCTAATCATAATTTCCTCCTATTTATAATTAATCACGTCTTTAATCTGTTAGAAAATCTTTTACATCTGTTAATCTCGTTCACACTTTTTTTCTTAAGACAAAATTTCATTCACAGTTGATTAACCTGAATTATTCATTACTGTTAATCTCTTTATTTAAATCATCTGATTTCCCGTTATAATAGTTAAGCAAATAATAATCATCAATTTGTTTCTGAATAGAGCCAATATATTTATTGGGAATGACAATATGCATTTCATGTTCCTTAAGTTGGTGATTAAAGGAATATTCAATTACTTCTGTGTTTTTTTTGATAAAACCAACCAGTTTATCCAGCTCAGAAGGCACTGTCAGCTTTATAGTTTTCCTGTTTTCAGAAAAGAACTCTGCAATTTTTTCCCACAAGGT
>JAQVBK010000177.1 GCA_028690365.1 Candidatus Cloacimonadota bacterium | reverse complement strand
TACTCTTAATGCTGCAATAAAGTTCTGGACAGAAGTATGCTCTGGAAATTTTTGTACTGTTAATGATAGTTTTTCAGGGGAGGAAAAAAATGCTCGAAAAAAAACTAGTAACTTTCATAGAGAACGGTATTAAGCAAAACTGGGATCTACCTGCACTCTCGAATTATCAGGATAGAGTTTTTTACTACAAAGACATTGCGGCAAAAATACAATGGCTGCACAGAGTGTTTCAAAAAATGGGAGTTAAACAGGGAGACAAAATTTCCCTAATGGGTAAGAATTCAGTTAACTGGGCAATGATTTATCTCTCTTCTATAAGTTATGGTGCTGTTATAGTTCCAATTCTCCCCGATTTTAAAGCTGATGAAATTCACCACATACTCAATCATTCTGATTCCAGCATATTCTTTGCCGCAGATTGGGTATGTGAATTGATTGATACATCCGAGATAAAAAATATTGATTATGTTGTTAACCTTAATGACTTAAATATTTACTACTCTCAGAAGAAAAGTAATTCTGGGATATTGAATGAAGTTAAACCTGGCTCTGTCAACCGCAACGAATTTTGTCTGGAAAAAATCGAAAACAGCAGTCTGGCATCAATAGTCTATACTTCAGGCACTACAGGTTTTTCAAAAGGAGTTATGCTGAGCCACAATAATTTAGTGGCAAATCTGATCTATGCTAAAACCAACATGCCACTGCAATCTGGAGATTCTATCGTTTCATTCATGCCTTTGGCTCATGCTTACGGTTGTGCTTTTGAATTCATTTTCCCCTTTACCACCGGCTGTCACATAACTTTTCTGAACAAAGTACCATCTCCCAAGACAATCGTTTCAGCATTTAAAGCAATTAAACCACAATTGATTCTCTCGGTTCCCTTGATTATAGAAAAAATCTATCGCAAGCAAATTAAACCAACATTAGAAAAGCCAATAATCAAAGCTCTCCTGAAAATTCCCGGCATAAATAAACTGCTTAAGAAAAAAATAAGATCAAGATTGGTAGAAGTATTCGGTGGTAATTTTCATGAAATTGTTATTGGCGGAGCTGCTTTAAACAGAGAAGTCGAAGATTTTTTAACTAATATAAATTTCCCGTTCACAATAGGTTATGGCATGACTGAATGTGCTCCTCTGATCAGCTACAACTCCTGGAAAGTTCACAAACCAGGTTCGGTAGGATTCGTTGTCAACTCTCTGCAAATCAGAATTGACTCTCCAGATCCACTAAATGTAGTAGGCGAAATATTGGTAAAAGGCGATAATGTAATGATGGGTTATTACAAAAATCAACAAGCTACCGATGAAGTTTTAATTGATGGTTGGCTTCACACAGGAGATTTAGGTTTGTTAGATAAAGAGGGTAATATTTTTATCAAGGGACGTTGCAAAAATATGATCTTGGGACCATCTGGACAAAATATTTATCCGGAAGAACTTGAAGCCAAGATCAACAATTTACCCTATGTTTTAGAATCACTCATTGTTGAAAGAGACAATCGAATGGTTGCTCTGATATATCCTGATATTGAGCTGGCTGACAAAAACGGAGTCAGGGAAAAAGAGATGCAGGAAATTTTTGGAAAAATGAGAAAAGAATTTAATAAGTCTCTTCCTGATCATTGTAAAATTGCCAAATTCGAAATTTATCCGGAAGAATTCGAAAAAACTCCCACAAAAAAAATTAAAAGGTTCCTGTATAACATATGAAGACTATAGAAAAAGATAAAGTCATTTACGGAATTCATCCTGTTGAAGAACTTATCAAACACAGAATTAACGACATAGAAAATATCTATTTTGACAATTCTACAGCCAAAAGTGAACTGTTTGAATTATTGAAGCTCTGTCGTTCTCAAAGACTTCCCTATCAGCTTATTCCAAGGAAAAATCTCGATAAAATTAGCGGTACTACAAAAAATCAGGGTATTGCTGCTGTATGCAGTTATGAGAGATATCTGGATAATGATGAACTCTTTTCTTTTCTCGAAACTCTTAGTACTCCGGGATTACTCTTGTTGCCTGCTTCTGTTGAAGACCCGGGAAATCTGGGAGCAATTATCCGTTCTGCCGTTGCATTCGGAGTTGATGCTATTCTTTTAGAAAGAAAAAATACTACGTCTCTTAATTCTACTGTAGCTAAAACCTCTGCTGGTATGATTGAACAAATGAAGTTTTGCAAGCCACGTAATCTGGAGAAAACCATAGCCGAACTTATTAGATATGGCTACAAAATTGTCGGTGCAGAAGCAGATGCTGCTATTTCAATTAGACAGGCTGATTTCAGTACTCCCCTTCTTGTTATTACCGGTAATGAACACAAAGGGATTCCGTCCTATCTCCGAAAACTTTGCGATGAATATATTCAAATCCCCATTCAAAACAAAGTAGAATCTCTGAACGTTTCAGCAGCAACTTCAATCATTCTTTATGAAATTCATTCGCAACGAACTGCAAAATGAATCATACCGAATTTTCCTGTCTTTTTCAATAGTTGACTAATGTTCAAAAAAACTAGAATATAAATATGGAATTCAAATGAAAAAACAGCATGTAAAATATCACTCAAAAAATTATCGAAACATGTCTCTGTTGTTTTTTGTAATCTCTTTTATTTTTTCAACACTATTATATACAATTGATGAAACTGACAGTCTCAAAATTGAATACGAAAAATCATCCCAGCCGGATAAGGCATATATCGCTTATGAACTCGCCATAAGATTGGCTAACATAGATTTATCTGCTTCTCTAGAGTATCTTGATCTGAGTAAAGCTTATTATGAGAAAACAAATAATGATTCAATGCTTTCCTATCTTGAGAGTATTTACAGCTGGGTTTATTCGTTCAAGGGCGACAATAAAAGCGCTTTACAGCATGCCAACAATTCTCTGATTCTTGCAGAGAAATCAAAGAATAAACTGGCTACAGCATCCGCCTATGATGCACTTGGTTCTGTATTCTATGATGTCAATAATTATGCAAAAGCTCTTGAATACTATCTTGAAGCTAAAAAAATCAACGAAGTCTATGCTCAGGACAGTGAGCTGATTGCTAATTACAACAATCTTGGTCTTATTTATAAGAGTTTGGGAAATTTTGAGAAGTCGCTATTCTACTTCCAGAAATGTGTAGACTATCTGCAAGAGATAAACGATGAAAACAATCTGTCAGTATTAAATTCAAATATTGCCGATCTTTATCTGATTAACAAGGAATATGACAAAGCTCTGGAACACTTTTTTAAGAGCCTTGAGTATGATAAAAAAACTAATTTGGATTTCAATTTGGCTATTACACTTCACGGAATTGGCGATGTCTATTTGAATAAAGGTGACTTACTTAACGCAGAGGAATATTTTCAGAAGAGTTATGAGCTTTTTAGTGAAGAAGATCACAAATTATCATTAGTCACAGTTTGTCTTTCCCTAGCGGAGCTGTATCTAAAAACCTCAGAATATGAAAAAGCTCTGAACAATATAAAAGAATCAGAAGCTATTGCAGTAGATATGGAACTCGATCACTTTTTTGCCGATATAAATCTAGCATATTACAAATATTACAAAGTCAAAAAAAATAGCCAAAAAGCTCTCTTCTATTATGAGAAATACATGGATGGATACAAAGATATTTATAATAAGGAATTGACTTCGAAAATCTCCGAAACTCAGGTAATGTATGATCTTGAAAAAATTGAAAGAGAGATGACTACGCTCAGAAATGAAAGCCGCTACAAAGATGAATTACTAAAAAAGAATCGACTCACAAAAATACTTTTAATCTCGATAATTTTACTATTTTGCATTTCCCTAACCGTGCTGATTGTTCTTCTTATTAAATATCATAAAAAAACTATTTCATTGAACCAGCAAAAGATTGCTCTGGAAGAATCTTATATTTCATTACAAGAAGCACAGGAAAAAATGCTTATGTTGGAACGAAAAAATTCTGCACTTGCAATGGCAGTCACAGCGAATCATGAACTAAATCAACCACTCATGATACTTCAGGGAAACCTGGAAATGTTCAAAATGAGCATAGACAAAGATTCTGTGTCCAGCAAGCAGATTAAATATATTGCCAAGATGATCGAAGCAATTGATAGAATTTCTAAACTTTTACACACTTATAAAACAGCAGAAGATATTCAATTCCTCAATTATTCGGAAGAAACTAAAATGGTATTTTTAAAAGAAAAAAATGAAGAAAATAACATAAGAGACAAAAATAATGACAGCAAATAATCCAAAGACATTTCATCATAAAAAAAAATTCGGGCAAAATTTTCTATCGGATAAAAACATAATTAAAAAAATTGTTGCTCAGGCAAACCTCAATGAAAATGAAGCAGTTTGGGAAATTGGTCCTGGCTTGGGAATTCTGACTGAAGAAATTTTGAAATTCACCAATGATTTAACCGTTTTCGAAATTGACCGGGAATTATACCCTCATCTTGAAACAAAGTTCGCTGATAAAATAAAACTCGTAAAAGCAGATGTTCTCAGAACGGACTGGTCTGAATTACTATCGCAAAAAACTAAAATTATTGCCAATATTCCATATCAGATTACTTCACCACTCTTATTTAGAATTTCGGAACACGCAGATTTTTTTAGTAAAATAGTTTTGATGATGCAGAAAGAAGTTGCCGACAGAATAACTGCTTCAAGAGGCACTAAAGATTATGGTGCTTTAACTTTGAAAATGAACTATCATTTTGTACCTCAAAAACTTTTCACTGTAAAACCACACTTGTTTTATCCGCCCCCAAAAGTAGAATCTACCGTTATTGAGTTTATTCCCAGAAAAGATAAACCCTCTATAGAAAACATAGAAGCTTATTGGAAACTGATTGAATTCTGTTTTAGAAACAGAAGAAAAATGCTAAGACGAAATTTACGCACACTCTTTCCGGACACCAGTTCAGAAGTATTTGAGACACTAACTTCAATCGATTTATCAAGAAGAGGAGAAACTCTCAGTGAAGAAGAGTTTATTATTTTGCACAATTCTTTGTCTTCTATCTAACTTTCTTACTGCAAAGAAGATTTATTCTCCGAATTCCATAGATTCCAATTCGAATAGTTACGATGGAATGTTTCAGTTTGATTTCAGAAATTACTACAATTACTTTCTGACTGATGAGATATATTTTGAGTATGAATTAGAATCCAGATTAGGTCAGAACACAAAATACGCCCGCAAAGAAAAGAAAATAGCAAATAAATGGACTTTTGGGAACCAGAGTCACAATCATTATGAATCCATCATTTTGAACCATAATTATCTATCTGACAAAGCTTCTGGTTATACTAGTCTAAATAGCGAAACTTCAGAGAAGCGATTTGGTTTTTTTTTAGGATTAGGGAAAGAGAGCAATGGTTTTTTAAATTCTAATAGCATGTTTTCATTTATCAGCAGAGACGAAAATAAACATAATGCCAACGATGAAAACGGCTACGAATTCTCTCATCATATTACATTGGGACAACTTCCAATCAACAATTATTCTCTTAGTGCTTACTATAAAAAGACATCCCTCAAGTATTGGCAAAATACTTATGAAATAAATGGAAACATCGATAAACCCTTTACAGACAACAACATTTCACTCAAAACAGCTTACAAACGCAATGAAAGAAATGTAGCTCTCATGCAGGGTACTGACGATACAAAAATAACAGAAGATGATTATTCGGGATATTTTGAAGGACTCTTTTATTTACCGGCAGGAATAAATTTAACTCTTTCACAAAACGTTATATTTCTAAAAAAAGACTATGAAAAAGACCATCAAAAAACATCTTCCGAATTGAGTGAATGGACATCTCTTAACACAGTTTATCCTTTGAACAATAATTTCACGCTTACCGGATACGGATTTCATAGTTTCAGAAGAAGATACGATATGGAATCCACCGGAGATAAAGATGATACTAAAAGCACAATCAGAGCCGGAATCAACTTCTATTTTAGGGATTCTATAAAAGATTCTTTGATATTCCAACGAGAAACATCACTGGAGCAAACTACTTCTTCTTTAAACAATCTATTGGACAGAGATATTCTGTTCGATAATTATAAGCTTTCATTATACACTTTTCTTAATCGGCGCACCCATCTGATCACACATCTGATCTACAGTACCCGTGATAATATTGAGCTTTCTTCATCAACTTCAGCAACAAACTCCACCATAACAGGTTACCACATTCAACCTCAACTGGAAATAGTTTTGGGAGATAGAGTCATGATCAAACAACTCTATCATATAAAGGCAGAATACACAGATTTTCATTACAATCTGGACGCAAACATGAATGATTTGTTCCTGCGCCATTTCAATGCTGAATATCGATGGGTCTACGACTCTTCACCGTACATCAGAAAAAATAACACGTATAAATGGCTGCATTTGTCTGGTCGTGAAAAATCGAAGAATCCATATAGCATTGAAGTAGTCTATAGCACGACTCACAGTAATACAGGGATGCTTTCGGATGGTAAATATAAAATCACATCTGAAACCAGATTTCATACTTTCTGGATTGACTTCTCAAAATCGTTGGATAGCCTCATTTTGCGTGCCAGACCAAAAGTAATCTGGTCTTCAAAAAGAGAATACAATGTACTTATCGGTGCAGAATATATGTTTGGCAGAGAAAACTTCGCCTCCTTTATATTGATTCCTTCCTGGAAAAGACCAGACGATATTTCCTGGAAATGGAATGATAATTTCCCCTTTCTACCTGAGAGAATTAAAGGATTAGATAACATTCTGTGGAAAATTGAATTTAACCTGAGTTTCAGATTCTGATTATGAGGTTAAAATTATACAAT
>JAQVBK010000176.1 GCA_028690365.1 Candidatus Cloacimonadota bacterium | reverse complement strand
GATTGTTTCTTCTGTTCATTTCCGGCTTTCTTGTATCCGGTCTCCTATCGTACCTGTGCCTATCAGGTCTGAACGCAAAAAAGCCTCTCGCTTCTTCTGCTGTCATTTCTTTTCTGATGGAGATTAATTGCTGGATCAGAAATTCTTCTAATTCTGCCTGTCTTTTTACAATCACTTTCTTTAGGTCCACTAATTCGGATTCATTAAAGCTTTCTTTTCTCAGCTCTTCAAAAAAATGATCTTTCTCTTTATCAAGTTCTGAAGAAAGTTTTCTGGATTCTCTTCGTGATGAACCTATTTTTTTGAACCAATCTTTATCACGGTATTTTTGAACCTCTTCAGGAACAAAGCATTTACGCAGCTTAATCCTACTATGAATATATATTGCGATAAAAGCTATGTTAAAAACAAAGGACAAAATCGCCAATACTGTCAAAAATCTTTTCATGCTTCACCTCTTTATGCTACTCAAATGAATCGTAAAAACTAACCAGAGAATTCTGACTTGTATCCAGAGTCAGATAATCTTGTGAATCAGTATTAAAAGTAGAAATTCCCAGATATATTCCTAATAAAAAAGCAGCTGCCACTGAAGCTGCCAGCGGAACTCTTCTGAATAAGTTGCTGAAATGGATAATCTTAGCATGCTTTCCGACGCAGGAAGATACTATTTTATCAACTAAAGCATCATCCAAATCTTGTTCCTGATAATCTCTCAGGAAGTTATTCAGGGCAATAATGGAATCCAACTCAGCTTTGCAGTCAGAGCAAATATCTAAATGCTCTTGAATTAAAGTTCTTTCTTCACCCTGTATTTCACCATCAATGAACGCATTTAGTCTGTTTCTAATGTCATTACACAACATCATTCCCCCCGAAATTCTTTTAGACTTTGTCTTAGGCTTCTCTTTGCTCTGATTAAAAGAGAATCCACTGCAGAAGTCGTTGTTTCCATAATTTCAGCTATCTCCTGATAATTTTTTTTCTGATAAATCTGTAATTCCAAGGCCAGAGCTTGTCTCTCCGGCAATTTTGAAAAAGCTTCTTTTACCACAACATTCCTGTTTTCATCTTCACTCTCTGTATTCTCAGTTGACTCAGAAGCGAAAAAATTAATGTCCGGCATTGGAGTTTCATGTTTACGGGAAGCAGATTTTATCAAATTCAATGCTTTGTTGTGCGCCATCCGATAGAGATAAGAATCATAAGCCTGTTGATTGATATCATCAGCTCTCTGATAAAATGAGATAAACACTTCCTGTAAAATATCCTCTGCATCTTCCCTGTGTTTGAGAATCTTTATCAGATAACTAAGTATTTTCTTACCTCTAGTTTTGACAATTTCTTCAAAATAAGCCTTATTCATAAGAGCTCCCCAAAATCAGATACTTATATGACAACTAACATGATTAAAACCTGCATCAAACTTCTAAAAAATGCTTTTCTTTTGTTGCAAGAAATAACTCTCTTTTTTTTTTTGGCAACAAAACTTTTACTGGAGGAATAATGTTTAGAAAGCTATGTATTATTGCAGCACTGATGACGATTGTCTCTACAGTTTTTGCTGATCTGGCAATTATCAGAACTGAAGATGATTTTGTCTCAAAAGAGTACTACGGTAATAATCAGTTTATTACTGAAGAGAATAATACGCGAACCATCTTTGACGTAAAAACACGCGAAATCACCATGATTTTTTTGGAATCACAAACTTACGCAAAAACTAATTTGGATGAATACAAAAAAGCATTCAAAGACCTCATGGTAAACATGCTTTCATCCCAAATAGATAGCTACGCTGCGATGACTGGAATGACAAAAGCTGAAGTATTGAAAACTATGCTTGGAATTGAAACTGACAAAGAAGATTCTAATGTATCTTCCAAGAAAGAAGGAACAGCAAATTATGCAGGATTCAATTGTGATAAATATATGATTTATTCGAATGACAAACCTACAGTAGAAGTTGTAATCTCTCCGGATATCCTTAACAAAATTAAGAAGGAAACTGATTTTGAAGCTGCCCAAAAAATGATTGAAGAGTTGAAAAACGTCATGAACGAAGTTTATATGGAGATTGCCGAAACATCAATTCCGGAAGAAGAAGAATTACAGGTTATTCATGATCTTTCAATGAAGGGATACCTGATCAAAGAAACATTGATCGATGATTATTATCAACATGATCAGGGAGATGACTTTGTTCTGGAAGTTAGTGAGCAAAAAATTGATAGTAGTATATTCTCAATTCCAGAAGGTTTCAGTCAGATTAGCCTTAATGAAGCTTTACAATTTAGTTTATCTGAATCGGAAGAAGAAGAATAAAGATAAAATGGTCATCCGGGTCGTTGTCTTAGGATGACCTTTTTTATTCTATATATCTATAAAAAAGTCCTCTATCCTGCTTCTCGGTCAATACAGAACCCTCTTTTTTCATCTCTGACAATAACCAGAGAATTTCTGCAGCCGGTCTCTTTGTTACTACTACTAAATCCTCCGCAGTACAGGGTCGACGCTTTATTGTATCAATTATTGTCTCTTTCAATGTAAACTTGTGTTCAGACCCAGAGGATTCTATCTGTTTACGAGATATCACAGATACATTGAAAGGAGAAAAGAATTCAGCTATCTCCCCCAAACGCTCTTTGCTCATTGGTTCTACCCAAGTTTCAGTACCAGGACGATCAAGACCATTCAATTGAATTTCATCGGCGGCAATATCATAAAAAACTTCCCTGAATCTACTCAATTCTTCCATACCGTCATTAATTCCCGGAACTAGAAAGACTTCCAGCCAAATCTTTCCCTTAAAAATTTTCCTTGTAGCAATCAATCCATTTATGATGTCTTCTATTTTAAGATTATCAACCGGACGATTTATCATTTCAAAGACATTTTGGGAACATGCATCAAGTGAAGGTATCAGAATATCAATTGGTGAAATTTCTTCTCTGAGTTCAGGCAGAGTTAACAATGTACTATTTGTCAGAAGAGCTAACTTGTATTGAGGATAGTTCTTCTTTAAAAAACGAATAATCTTTCCTATACCAGAATGGAGAGTTGGCTCACCGGCTCCCGAAAATGTGATGAAATCAACATTTTTGTTTTGCTCAATAAAATCTCTGATTTCAGCACAAATGTCTTCCGTTGGGAAAAACTCTCTTCTCTCAATTATAAGATGTGATGTTTTCCCTGCTTCACAGTAAACACAATCCATACTGCAATATTTTGGTGGAACAAGATCTACCCCCAGAGACATTCCCAACCGACGTGAAGGGACAGGACCAAATAGGTATTTGTAATGCATTTTTCACCTTTTTGTTTCAGCTTCTATATGTTTTTTTAAATAATAACCGGTATATGAATCACTACTGTTCATTAATTCCTCGGGAGTACCTGCAGCCACTATTGTTCCACCCTTGTCTCCACCTTCAGGTCCGATATCAATGAGATAATCTGCAGATTTTATTACATCAAGATTATGCTCAATGATAATAACTGTATTCCCCATGGAAACTAATCTTTTTAAGACGCTGAGCAATTTTTTTATGTCATCGAAATGTAGACCGGTAGTTGGCTCGTCCAATATATACAGAGTCTTACCTGTACTGGTTCTGCTTAACTCTTTCGCAAGTTTAATTCTCTGTGCTTCTCCACCCGATAGAGTTGTGGAAGATTGTCCCAATTTAATATAATCCAAACCAACATCTATTAGAGTTCTAAGCTTTCCGGTAATGCGGGGAAGATTTTCAAAATGTTTAATTGCTTCCTGAACATCCATGTTCAGAACTTCAGCGATATTTTTATCTTTAAATTTTATATTAAGCGTTTCGCGATTATACCTTTTTCCTTTGCACACTTCACAGGTAACAAATATATCCGGGAGAAAATGCATTTCAATCTGATTGACTCCAGCGCCTTCACAAGCTTCACATCTGCCGCCTTTAACATTGAAAGAGAACCTGCCGGCGTTGTAACCTCTGAGTTTGGCAGAGGGTAGTTCTGAAAATATCTTCCTAATTTCATCAAACAGTTTTATATATGTACTGGGATTAGAGCGTGGGGTTTTTCCTATCGGCTGCTGATCGATGTTGATTGTTTTATCAAAGTACTCGTATCCTGTAATTTCCGAATATTTTCCCACATTCAAACTACTTCTGTTTAGTTTATTCGACATAGCAGGATACAGGGTTTGGTTTATTAATGAACTTTTACCTGAACCTGAAACTCCTGTTACACAAGTCATTACTCCTACCGGAATATTCACATTGATATTCTTGAGATTATTCTGCGATGCTCCAATAATTTTTATGAATCTGCTATCTGCCGGCAAACGTCTTTCGGGTGTTTTAATATTATCTTTGTAAGATAAGTATCTGGCAGTTATTGAATTGTGAAAGCTTACTATTTCTTCCGGACTTCCCTGAGCTACAATTTCACCGCCATAGACACCGGCTTTTGGTCCAAAATCAAGAACATGATCTGCATTTCTAATCATATCTTCATCATGCTCAACAACCAATACTGAATTACCTAAATCACGGAGCTGCTTAAGCATATCAATCAATTTGCCGTTATCCCGTTGATGCAGTCCAATGCTGGGTTCATCAAGTATATACATTACTCCGACTAAACTACTGCCAATCTGACTGGCGAGTCTTATACGCTGAGATTCCCCTCCGGAGAGTGTTTTAGATTGTCTATCCAGAGTCAAATAATGCAAACCGACGTTAATAAGAAAGTTCAGGCGATTTCTGATTTCCTTAAGAACTTCTCTGGCAATAACAGCCCGATTCCCTTTCAAATCAAGATTCTCAAAAAAATGTTTTGCAGCTTCAATAGTCATACCGGAAACTTCATGAATTCCTTTATCACCAATTCTTACTGCAAGACTCTCAGGTTTAAGTTTTCTCCCTGAGCAGGATGAACAGGCTCTCTCTCCCATATACTGCATATATTCTCTTTTCATGTATTCAGAAGTTGTAGCTTTCATTCGGCGTGTTATCGAATTAATTATTCCCTCATATTTTGACATGAATTCTCCTGAACCATTTTCGGATTCCCACTTAAGCTTAAAACGGCGATCTTTTGATCCGTACAAGATCACATTTTTTACTTCATCGGAAAGCTCTATCCAGGGAGTAGACAGAGAGAAATTGTATTCTTTAGCCAGATTGCTGACGATTTTATAACGCCAACTATGCTTGTTGTCCGATAATTTCTTCCAGTAAACTACCGCTCCTTCCATGATTGAAAGATTTGGATTTGGCACTATGAGATCAGGATCAAATTCAAGTTTAGTTCCCAGACCATTACATTCCTGACACATTCCAATTGGACTGTTAAAAGAAAAACTCTGAGGAGAAAGTTCAGGATAGCTTATACCGCAAACAGTACAAGTATTGCTTTCAGAAAGAATCTCGCTCAATCCTGTTTCGGGATACTCTATTTTTACCACGCCGTTCGTGATTTTTAAAGCTGTTTCCACTGAGTCAGTAAGTCTGGATTTGATTCCATCTTTAATCACGATTCTATCTATAACGATGTCTATATTATGTTTACTTTTTTTATCCAGTACAATTTCCTCGGTCAATTCACGAAGCTGTCCGTTTATCAATACCCTTACAAATCCTTCTTTTCTCGCTTCTTCCAATTCCTCTTTATGTTCACCTTTTCGGTTTTGAACTATAGGAGCAAGCAATTGCAGTTTTGTTTTTTCAGGGTTTGCAAGTATATGTTCCACAATCTGATCAAGCGTTTGCGACCCAACTTCTCTACCGCAAACATGACAATGCTGTACTCCGGCACGTGCATAGAGGATTCGTAAATAGTCATAGATTTCGGTAACAGTTCCTACTGTTGAACGGGGATTTTTACTAGCAGATTTCTGTTCGATAGAAATTGCCGGAGAAAGCCCTTCTATGTAATCAACTTTGGGTTTTTCCATCTGACCAAGAAATTGTCTGGCGTAAGATGACAGTGACTCTACATAGCGTCTCTGCCCTTCAGCATATAATGTGTCAAATGCTAATGATGATTTCCCTGAACCGGAAACTCCTGTGAATACAACAAGTTTGTCTCTTGGTATTTCAACATCTATATTCTTTAGATTGTGTTCTTGTGCTCCCTTTATGATGATTGAAGTTTTCATTAATGCCTCTTTATCAAATATTGATGTCAAATTTTTGAGATGTTGGAACTTGTTAAGGAAAAATTATAGATATTTTGTGAGGTTTTTTAACCGGTATCAGGATCACAGCAAATTTCCTTAACCACAAGATGTACATAATCAAACTGTAAGTTTTCTATTGAGTGTTTTTATTGTATCAAGATATTGGTTAGCATTGACGCCATAAGACATTGCAGCTCAAGATCAAGTTGTTGATCACTCAACATATTGCTCAAAATATACTCCCGAATTCATCCACATAGAATTGTTAAATAAGCAATCCTTTCCAATCATTTTTTTACAAAAAAAGCGGGAATTCCCCGCTTTTTTATTAATATCATATCAGAATTTATTTGAGCAACATCATCTTTCTTGCCGGACTATTTTCAATTCCGGTAAGCTTATAATAATAAACACCTGACCCCACTGTCTGACCAGATTCATCTGTTCCGTTCCAATCTACGTTATGCCTTCCCTGATTTATATCGGTAAATGTTTTAACCACTTGTCCCTTAGTATTATATATAACAAGAGAAGCTTGTTTATTCTCTTCCAGATAGTAGTTGATTTGGGTATGCGGATTAAATGGATTGGGATAATTATGACCAACTGCAGAAACAGAAACATGCGGCAAAACATTGTCATCAGTATCAACATAATCAGCAGTGTAGAAAGTAAATGGTATTATCAAGGGCTCAGACATCAATTCAGAATCTACGACAAATCTGAACGTAACCTGATTGGCAGCGGTAA
>JAQVBK010000175.1 GCA_028690365.1 Candidatus Cloacimonadota bacterium | reverse complement strand
GATACGAGAAGACAAATATTATAGATTTTCTGAAAAACCACTATGAAGGGATAAATAATTTTTTCAAACATAATGAAGATAATCTTAGGACTATTTCATTTTGCATAGATCAATTCAAAAAAATATACCACGTAAGAGACCATTACAAAGCAATAAAGAACAACCAGGTTGATATTTTCTTTTCACTTTCAATACTTGGTCTTGAGTTCAAATCAAACAACCTGACTGAAGAAAACTGTGCTAAAATTAAATTGCTCAGTAGCGAAAATCCAATTATGGCAGCAAAACAGGAAAAAGATCCCTATCTTTCTGAATTTGCTCGAAAATATCTTCACACTGATTATTATAGATTTTTTTACTTAGAATCTTTAAAAAATTACGTGGTAAATGGTATCTTTGATGGTCAGGAATTTTCATCTGAAATAGGTGAAATAATTTCAAAAGTAGATTCAAAAAAAGACTTTCTTCTAAAAGAAGTAAGTCGTTTTTACGAATTTGAACAAAGAGAGATTCAAAAGAAACTTGATAAACTCCTGGAATATGTTGAAATGGGGGAATTCAATTTTGAGAAATATCCCTATATTTACAGCTTATTAAAGTATATCTTGGAAAAAAATTATCTGGAGACTTATACTTTTTTTAACTATGATATGTTTCTCAGAGGACTCGAGAGGTCTATTACCAGATATACTACCGATGCAAATGTAGCATTTTCTATAAAAAGCATAAATCTGGATGTTTACGATGAGAAATTCAGAGATGAATTTTTCCAAAATTTGGAAAGACGAATCAATCAGGCAAGGGAAGAAAAACACATCAATTTTGTTACTGAAACAATTGATCAGATATTGAAAGTCTCCAACGAGGCAATCCTTGATATCAAAGAAGGAGACAAGGTCTGGACTGTTTACGACAACATAATTAGTTTACTAATAAAACATGAAATGTTGGATAAACTGTCAATTTTGAATAATCGGGGATTGCACTGGCTGGAAACTTATATTGAACATAAATTTGAAAAAATTCCGCTGAACAATAAAAAATTGTTCTTAGCGGAACTTGATATTTTGAAACAGTTCTTTGAAGTCTGTCTTGTACATTATGATGACGTTTATGATAAAATGAGAAAAGGACGCATAAACGATGTAATTAAACAAATAAATTTATTGAAAGAAAAATAGACGAAAGCTATTTTCCACTCAATAAATCTCCAAGAAGTCCTTTTCCTAATCCTCCAACACCCTTATGCTCATCAACATTTGACCGCCTGGCAGAATTTATTCTATCAGCAAGTCGGGAGAATGGGAGACTTTGTAAATATACCAATCCGGGACCGGTAATCTTTGCAAAGAAAAGACCTTCGCCACCAAACAATGCATTTTTAAAGTTTCCGGTGAACTGTATATCGTAATCAATTGAATCTGAAAAGGCTACTAAACATCCGGTATCAACTTTTAACACTTCATTTGCTTCTAATGTTTTTTCAATAATTGTTCCACCGGCGTGGACAAACGCAAGACCATCTCCTTTCAAACGCTGTAAAATGAAGCCTTCTCCACCGAAGAGTCCTGTCCCTATTTTTTTGGTGAATGCTATTTCTACATCTATACCTTTGGCAGAACAAAGATAAGAATTCTTCTGACACATAAATGTGCCTCCGGTCTGGGATAAATCTATTGGTATTATTTTACCAGGATACGGAGCTGAGAAAGCTATTTTCTCTTTGGAATCAGATGTATTGTAAAATGAAGTGATGAAGAAATTTTCACCAGTAACCATTCTTTTCAATCCCTTCACAAAACCACCATCGGTTCCTGTATCCATCTGAATTCCTTTAGTCATATAGAGCATCGCTCCCGGTTCAGCTCTTACAGATTCACCATTATCAAGTGAAACTTCAACAATTTGCATGTCATCGCCAATTATTACGTAATCAATTATATCAGCCATTCTTTCTCCCTCTGTTTATTTCATTTCCTGAGTAGTTAACTCAAGTTTTATTTCCTTGTCGTTTCTTAGTATAATCAAACTTACTGTTTCATTAATCTTAATATCTGATACTGCCATCTCAGCATCATCAGAAACTTTGATTACATTATCATTTATTTTCTTGATAATGTCTCCGGCTTTCAGACCTGCTTTATCCGCAGGACCACCTCGTTCTACAAATGATACTATTACTCCGTCCAAACTTTTTAGATTAAGATAACTGGCAATCATTTGGTTGAGGTCTTGTATTTTGAAGCCAAACCAAGCTTCTCTGATTCTTCCATATTCAATTAGTTCAGTGGAAATTTCCTTTACTCTGTCAATTGGAATGGCAAAACCAATGCCTACACTACCACCGGATTCAGAGAAGATGAAAGTATTTATACCTATGACCTGACCATAAATATTGACAAGTGGACCGCCACTATTGCCGGGATTAATAGCAGTATCAGTTTGAATCATGCGTTTATATATTTTCTTTTCCCCATTTTCGGCAAAATTTCTGTTAACCGCTGAAATCACACCAACGGAAACTGATGGTTTACTATCTTTAATAAGATATGCGTATGGATTTCCCAGGGCAATAGCCCATTCACCAATTATCAAATCATCTGATTTACCCAGTTCTGCACAAGGCAAATCCTCTCCATCAATTTTTACTACAGCAATATCGTGGCGATTATCGAGTCCAACCAGAGAAGCCTCAAATTGTCTATTGTCCGGAAGTATTACTTTAATTTGTGTTGCACCTTCCACAACATGCGAGTTGGTAATAATGTAACCGCTGTGAGTTATAATTACTCCCGAACCTATACTTTGAACTTCTCTTTTGTAAGGCATATAATCGAAGAAACCAAAAAAAGGATTCTCAAATGGATTCGTATATTTTCTAACTATCTGTGTTTTTATAACATTGATGCTAACAACTGAAGGAGTAATTTTTTCTATTGCCGTAGTAATTGCATTTCTTCTTGAATCTGCTATTAGATCTGCTTCTTTCTGACGCTCTTTCTGTTCGTAACTTACTTGATGAAAATCTTTTGAGTCAGTTAATGTAGAGATGGCGGTATATTTTTGAATATCTTTTCTGGTGCTCTTAATTATTATTATGTTTGCTAAAAGAATGACTCCAATAGCTAAGATTACATATTTTATTTTCATTTATCCTCCAGTTACTTTATTCTGAGAAAATCTAAAACAATTTGATTAAATCAGAAATTTTGCTTTTTTTCATCTTAACCATTTATTTTTTTTATATTACGTTATCATCGAAATTTTGTGCATATTATTAAAGAGGAATCATGAAACATGAAGATATAAAATATGATGAATTCATTGAAAAATGTACTGTAATCAATCCCGATATTGATTATTGTTTGATAGAAAAAGCTTTGAATTTCGCATACAATAAACACCTTGGTCAAAATCGCAACTCAGGTGAAGAATTCATTAATCATCCGGTAAATGTTGCATATATACTGGTATCCATGAAACTGGATAGTGCTACAATTTGTGGCGGACTGCTACATGACATCATAGAAGACACAGACTGTACATATCAGGAAATTGTTAATGATTTTGGATGCGAAATTGCCGATATGGTTGAAGGTCTTACTAAATTGCAGGGAATAAAATATACTTCAAGTTTATCAAAAGAAAGCCAACAAGCGGAAAACTACCGAAAACTTCTTTTCTCAGTGATTAAAGATATCAGGATAATATTAATAAAACTGGCAGATAGACTTCATAATATGAGAACTTTACAGTTTATGACTGAGGAGAAAAGGATTCGAATTGCACAGGAAACTCTTGATATTTATGCACCGATTGCAAATAGATTTGGTATCTCAAAGATAAAAACGGAACTGGAAGATCTCTCGTTGAAATTTCTTCACCCTGAAGAGTATCAGAAAATAAACAAAATAGTTGATCAGAAAAAAAGTGAAAGAGAATTGTATATCAAACAGGTTATTGCTCCTCTGAAAAATGCACTGGAGAAATGCGGTATCAAATCAGACATTGCAGGAAGAAGCAAACACTTTTACAGTATATACAGGAAAAAAATAGTCAGAAAAATTCCATACGATGAAATTTATGATCTTGCAGCTATTAGAATCATTGTAGACACAGTGGAACAATGCTATTCCGTATTGGGAGTAGTTCATGCGACCTATGAACCAATAGAAATTTTCCGCGATTACATTGCGCGTCCTAAACCTAATGGCTATCAATCTCTCCATACAATTGTTATTGGTCTGCAGAAACGTAATGTTGAAATACAAATTAGAACAAATCAGATGCATATAATTGCGGAAGAAGGAATTGCTTCACATTGGAGATATAAAGAACTTACTGACTATTCTGACAACAATCTCAGAAGAGAAGCCGGACGCTCAGAATTGCAAAAATCTTTCAAAGAACAGATTATGTGGATAAGACAACTGCTCAAGAGAAAACTGGATGGTGGAAATGTAGATTTTATTGAAGATTTGAAACTTGATTTGTATCCTGAGATAATTATTGCTATTTCTCCTAAAAACGATTTCATAAAATTACCTAAAAATGCTACTCCTCTTGATTTTGCATTTGCCATTCATACCGATGTAGGACTGAGGTGTATCGGAGCAAAGGTAAATGGCAGGATTGCTTCCTTAAAAACCCCTCTGAGAAACGGAGATTGCGTAGAAATTTTAAAAAGCAAGAAACCTAACCCAAGCAAAGATTGGTTGGAAATCATGAAGAGTTCTAAGGCAAAACAACGTCTGAGAGCTTATTTAAAGGCAAAAGAGTTAGAAGATGCAATTGTTTTAGGTCAGGAAATTTTTATAAAAAATATTCGAAAAAATCACCTTAGAATTAAGACCGAAGAAGAAATACTAGATATTGCATGTTCTTTTAAATACAATAACATCAATCAATTATTTGCCGATCTTGGTAAGGGACAGTTACTCTTCAATCAAATTTTAGAATTTCTGCAAAGTTCAAGAAAAATAGAACCTGAAAACAAAGATGAGTTGAAGGATGATGAACTAGAACTTGATAGTGCCAGACATCTAATCAAAGGAATAAAAATTGAGAATATCGACAACTTGATGATAAATTATCCAAAGTGCTGTAATCCTTTGCCGGGAGATCCCATAATTGCATATACTACACGGGGGAGAGGTATAACTATCCACCGGGTAGATTGCACAGAACCTAATTTTGTAAAGTTGAAAGAGACTGAACCTGAGCGTTTTATAAATGTTTTTTGGGATTATGATACTCCTGCGGGGAAAAAAAATATTTATGATGTGGAACTGAAAATAGTCGGGGAAAATAGGTCAGATATGCTTCTAAATATTCTTAAGAAATTTTCAAAATTTAAAATAGAATTGGATGATGCTCAAATGAGTTCTGAGGGAGACGAAAGACTAGGAAGATTCAGATTCAAGATAAAAGATAAAATTGTCTTGAACCTTCTGATTCGAGAACTTAATACAATTGAGGGAATTAAGTATATTGATAGGACTAAAAAGTAATCTTTTTAGTATCAATTAGTACTTGGACTCTCTCAAATTATTAATAATTGACACAGTAACCTTTCTCTCAGAATTAGCCCTAAAATTAGTGATTAAAATGAAGGGATTTTTATGAATGATAAAAAAGAGATGATTATTGATGTAGTTAACAAACTGCCATCCTTTCCGTCATCTGTTGTTAAAATAATGAATATGAATGATGAAGATGCAAATCCGCGTGTAATAATTGATTTGATCAGACTTGACCCTGTTCTGACTTTGAGGATACTTAAATTAGTTAACTCTGCTTTCTTTGGACTCAGACACAAAATTACAAACATTCAGCAAGCATACATGTTGTTGGGGCTTGAAAATACCCGAAGTTTACTGTTGGGGATAGCCGCAATGGGTTGTTTGCCTGATTTTGAATTACTAGGCAATATTAACCAGAACGAATTTCTTAATCACTCTATAGCTACCGGTGTTCTTGCTAAACTACTCTCTGAAAAGAAGAAAGAAAAAGTATACAAAAGTGAAATTCTTTTTACTTCTGGTTTGCTTCATGATTTTGGCAAAATACCGCTTGCTTTCATTGACAATGATACTTATCGAATGATTATAATTGAATCAAACAAGAAGGGAGTTTCCCTTATTGAACTAGAAAATGATTACTTTGGAATCACACACACACAGGTTGGATTATTACTGGCTGAGAAATGGAATTTGCCCGTAGAGATTAAAGCAGCCATGGGCAATCATCATCTCTTGTCAAATGAATACTCTCCAGATCAATCTATCGAGTGCTATGATTTAACTTATTATATACATATCGCCAATACTATTTGTAAAAAACAAAAAATTGGAGAGAGCGGTAACAGTGTATTCACAGATATATCAGATCAGAGTTTAGAATGGTTTAATGTAAATACTTCAGAACTGGATGAAATGTTAGATAACTTGAAAGAAGAACTGGTCTCTGTAGACTTTTTTTGGAAATGAAAAGAAGTGAAATTTAAAATAAAACCTGAAACCTTTGAAGTTTTTATTTCTGTTAAGGATATTGTCGAATTCACTACAAGATCAGGAGACTTATCTCAGATTTTTATAAGCTCTTCACGTGCCAAAATAGGAACTAAACTGCACCAAAAAATCCAAAAAAGCAGACCTGATAATTACACCTCTGAGTTAAGCATTGTTCACATCTCTGAAATTGATAACATTATCTATGAGATAAAAGGAAGAATTGACGGAGTTTTTACAGAAAGAGACAGATACATTATAGAAGAAATCAAATCAACTTCACAAGTAAATGTAGTTTATAATCAATTTCACTGGGCTCAGGCAAAAATCTATGCTTATATTTATGCAAAACAGAATAATTTGCCAGAGATCGAAATACAATTGACCTACATAAATATTGAAACTGAAAGACTATCTGATTTCCTTGAGAAATTCTCATTCTCAGAATTGGAAGATTTTTATGATAACATTCTCAATCAATTCCATAAATGGATTTC
>JAQVBK010000174.1 GCA_028690365.1 Candidatus Cloacimonadota bacterium | reverse complement strand
GATGGGTGTTCCAGCAATAGCACGCAACTCTATCCCCCGATGATAATCGTATTACAGACCTTCTTCGCCGCTTATGTCTCTGGGTCCGAAGGCTGAATCAAAAGTATCCTGAAAAATAGCGTTAGAGATTGGCCAGACCAATCCGAATAAATTCAGAGTTTCTGTAAAAATTGCTATGGTAATAGTTAGTAAAGTTTTCATTGATTTCTCCCCAGAATAGTTATATTAGCAGGAACTTCTCTTTTAAAAAGCCTGATTTCGTCATTTTTCTGACTAATGGAGATTTCATAATCAGTTAACTGTAAAAGAATTGAATCGGATACAAGAATCGGTACGCTTCCAAAATATTCAAAAAGATACAGATTATCAATTTGTTGTAGTGAACGTTGGGTTCTCAAATTTGGGATATAAAGAGGGAAAGAGGTCACCTTTTTATTCTGAAGATTAAATATGGAAGCGGTTTTTTGATTACTCTGATAAACAAAAAGATTCTGATCATCAATAAAAGACTGAAGTAAGAAGGGACTATCAACAGAATAGATTTCATTTCCATCAATATCTAAAACCATTAGTCGCTCAGTGCAGATTGAGATGTAAGGATGCTTATAATCAATGTTATCTTCGAATAGCGAACGACCGTGCAAAGCCGTAATTGTAGGAAATTCTTTATCCCACAGTTTATTGAGCTGATTATTTTCAATTCTGCTGAGAGCAAGTTTTCCCACAGAGTTCCCTTCCGTTTTGTAATAAACCAAGACTAAACTATTATCTAAGAACTTCACGGCGTTTAGATAAAGCTGCTTATCCTGGAGGAAATTGCTGACAACTTTTCCGGTGAGATCAAAGATCTCTATTGATTCAGTTTTATCCCTTTCTATCAGAGTGTAATAGAAGAAGAAATAGTTACCATCAGGACTTGGTCTGAGATAAGCTTCATTTGCTTTTTTCTCGAATAGGAGAGTTCCTTTATTGTCAAACACATAATTTTCAATCAAATAGTTTTCGTTACCGTAAGACTGACTAAATACCACACTGTTTGCGTTATTGGAAATGTGACAATGAGAAGTGAGAGTTTTGTTAAATTCTTTCTGCCATTTGATTGTGCCGTTGGGGTTTAGGAATTGCAAAACGACAGAACTTTCAATATCCAGTACAACGATAATTTCTCCGGTAGTTTTGGCAAAATCGATATCGATGATCTCACCATTAAGCCGGATTTGCTGTTGAATATGATAGTCTGGTAAGTATTGTGCCAATGTTTCTGAAAGATTGATCTTCTCAAAACTTTGAGCGTTTGCAAGAAGACAGTAGCTCAAAAATAGAATAAGTAAAAGTAATTGCTGCATTTTCATGTATAACTCCTTATTGAATTCTTGAATTCCTGATTTTTCAGACAACAGAAAATGTCAATATACTTATTAAAATACAGAGATGAAATCATTCTAAACATTACAAAGAAAGATGAAACAAGAAAGTATGATAATAGAAATAAGCAACTGAAAATCAGAGAAATTCTTAACTTGTCAAAACTCTGGATCATGTCTTTGAGGTAACTAAGAATCAGCATTGGATTTGTTCATGAAGTTATAGTCAATGTTCAGAGATGATTATTTATTGTTGTTCCCAGATGATCATCAATAAGTTGATTATCAGATTAATAGTCTGTACTACAATTAGTTAAATAGCATTTGATAAAAAGTCTTGACGATTTTACCTGTAAACGAGTTTGGCTCAATTCGTACAGAACATTTTTCTATATTTTTAAGAGGCATTGAACAGATTTTTAAAAAAAACGAATATATATAAGAGGTTTCATGAAAATTGATTTACACACCCACAGTAATTATTCCGATGGAATGAACAGTCCTGAGGGATTGATTAAACTAGCTCGAGATCGGGGAATCGAGTATTTTTCGATAACAGATCACGACAATGTGGACGCTTATAAACAGCTCAAAAAAAAGAAAACAGATCTAACCGGAATAGAATTGATTCCTGGTGTTGAAGTAAGTTCATTCTACAAGGATCTTGATATCCACATTTTGGGCTATTTTATAGATCCTTTTGACAAAAAATTCAACCTAATGCTGAAAGAAATTCAAAATGAGAGAGTGAATCGGGCAAAGAAAATTGTTCAGAAATTTAGGGAAATGGGAATAAATATAACATTGAACAGGCTTTTTGAACTCTCTGGCGGAGCAAATGTAATTGGTAGACCCCATATTGCCAGGGCAGTAGTGGAAGGTGGATATTGCTCTGATGTCAACGAGGTATTTCGTTTATATCTGGGAGATAATGGACCAGCTTTTGTTGCAAAAGACATTCTTGCGCCTTCGGAAGCAATCAGAGAAATTCACAGAGTTGGAGGTATAGCTTTTTTGGCTCATCCTAGTAAAATTGATAATGATGATATAGTTAAAGAAATTATTGCCATGGGTATAGATGGTTTAGAAGTCTATTACCTGAAACACAGTTATGATACAATTCAGCATTACGCTAAAATGGCAGATGAAAATGGACTAATGATGAGCGGAGGAACCGATCTGCATGATTATGATTATAATAATAGCGATTGGAATAGTTTCTTTGTACCAAAAGAAACTATAATCAGTATGCAGGAATACATCAAGTGGAGGAGTAATGAATAATGAGAAAAAAGTTAATGTGGTAGACTTCTCAGAACTTAAGCCGGGTGGTAAAAAATATTCTTTCAGCCTCGTTTTGCGTTTCGTGACAATATTATTCTCTTTGTTTGCTTTTGTAATGAGTATATATATGATTTTTTTTAGAATAAATGCCAATACTTCCATGTTCAACAAGATAGTGCCTTTTATAATTCTGTTCCTGGCGGTTACCTCCCTCATGAAGAATCTGTTTTCTGTTAACTCTGTAATTATCAAGCAAGACTCCATCAGATTCTGCTATCTTGGAATGAAAAGCAGAACAATACTTTGGGCTGAATTCAGAGGGATGTCTTATCAGGATAGTAAACCAAGGGCTATTGTGATAGAGTTCTTCAGAGATAACAAGATTCAAAAATTCATTTTTCCCATTGGATTTCCTCACATGCTGGAAATTGTCAATTCTATAGCTGTTAAATGCCCTGATATAAACTATGATGCATTTCTGAAAAATGTAGTTATACTGCCGGAGAAGAAATAGCGGATGCTTGAAATATTCCGAGATCTTATAAAAAGTACATTCATTTACAGTTTGGGAAAACTATCTGTAAAGTTTGCCGGTTTGATTTTATTGCCACTTTATTTGAAGTATCTGTCTGTGTCAGAATTTGGCGTTTTCGGATTATTGGAGATTACCAGCCAGATAGTGGTTTCATTCTTTGGTTTTCATCTTTACTACGCCTATATGCGCTGGTATTGGGATGATGAGCTGAAAGATAAACAAAAATCTGCTTTTTTTACAATTCTGACTACACTGACGATATCGTGCGCAATTCTGGTTTTTCTTTCATATCCTCTCAGGATGAAAGCTTCTCATTTACTGTTAGGAAATGGAAAATTTTCCAATGCCCTTTTTCTAATGCTGATAAGTGCTATTTTACAAATTATTAGTCAGATGCCGCTAACACTGATTAGAATTCAGGAAAAACCGATTGTTTTTACAGTTGCAAGTATAATCAGATTACTGGTGATAGTTGTAGCAACATATTATTTTTTTGTTTATACCGAGATGAAACTGAGCGGGATTTTTGTGGCGCAAATAATTGGCAGTACAGTTCTTTTGGTGCAACTAGGAGTAATTACCATCAAGAATTGTCTGATGAAATTTGATCTCCACATTCTGAAAAAAATGTTTGTTTTCGGATTTCCGTTAGCAGTTTCAGCTATTTTCGGAGTAATTTTGGCAGTTTCAGATCGTTACTGTTTACGATTTTTAACTGATCTAGAGGTCGTGGGAAGATATTCTCTCGGTTTCAAGATTGCCAACATTCTGAAAGTGTTTATAGTAAACTCAATTGGTTTTGCCATAACTCCGGTTATTTTTAAAATGGAAAGCCATCCGCAGAGAGATTTATTTTACTCAAAATTGCTGAAATACTACACCTTACTTCTCTTGCTGGTTATTCTTCCGCTATCTTTGTTTGGAAAAGAGATTATTAGTATTCTAGATGGGCAGAGCAAATATTCTGATTCGTACACAATTATTCCTATTGTTTGTATGGGAATTCTTTTCGGAATGCTGAAAGATACGTCAATGACGGGGTTATATTTGAAGAAAAACACAAAGAGCATTCCAATTGTGATAATTACTATTGCAGGTTTAAATATATTTCTCAACATAATTTTAATCAAACTGATGGGATACGTTGGGGCTGCTGTGTCAACTTTAATATCTCAGATTGTTTTCTTCTGTGTTATTTATAGAAAAGCTCAAAGCACTTATTTCATTGATTACAAGGTAAAAGGAGTTTTTTTAATTATGCTTATTGCATTGATTGTTCTTCCTTTTTCTTATCTGAACCTTTTTGATTCTTTGACTATCAATCTGGTCGTGAAATCAATTCTAATGCTTACTTTTCCGTTTATACTTGTAATGTTGAAACTTGTTTCGAGCAAAGAGCTGGAGATGATGAAGTCAATAATGAGAAGGTAATAAGAAAAATGAATATTCTAATGGTATTAGATAAAGAATTTATCGGAGACGTGAGGGTCGAGAATGAAGCCAATACCTTATCTGACAATGGTTATAAAGTACATGTGCTTTGCCTCAATGAAAAGAACAAAAAGAAATATGAGATAATTAATGGAGTATTTTTACACAGAGTATCTTTTCCAATTTGGCTGAACAAGAAACTGAAAGGATTGATATCTTTTTGTGACTTTTTCAGTTTGTTGTGGGCAATAGAAATTCTTTACTATATAAAAAAACATGATATACAAATTCTCCATTTACATGACTTGTATATGTTTGGATCAGGAATAATTACAAAAAAAATATATAGGCAAGTTACTCTTGTAGGCGATCTACATGAGAACTATGTAGATGCTATCTTTGGATATAGTTTTGTAAAAAAGTTTCCTCATCGATTTTTTATTTCTAAGAAAAAATGGAGAAGAATTGAATCTGATTGGATAAAGAAGATGGATTATCTCATCGTAGTTATAGAGGAAATGCGTGATCGAGTTGAAAAATTTGAAAAAAAAGAAGTATCTGTAGTTGCAAATTATCTTAAAATTGAAGAATTTCAAGTCAATGGGAAGGCTGATTTGTTTACTGATATGGTTTATGTCGGTGGTCTTGATAAACACAGAGGCATAGAGACTTTGATAAAAGCAGTTCAATATTTAAAGAGAGAAGGTTTTAACTGTACCTGTAAAATTGTTGGTGGTGGAGTTCTGTTAGATGAATTAAAACGTAACGTGGAGAAAGAGGATTTAAAAAACAATGTTTTCTTTTTGGGATGGCTTCCTTATAATCTGATTCCAGTTGAAATCCAAGCTAGTAAAATTGGGATTGTTCCTCATTTAAAGAGTATTCATACTGACAATACTATTCCTCACAAGCTTTTTCACTACATGTATATGAAAAAACCGGTAATTGTATCGGACTGCAATCCTTTAGTAAGAATAGTAACTGAGAGCAAATGTGGTTTGAGCTACTCTTCTGACAATTATGTCGAATTAGCTAATTCTATAAGAAGAATGGTTTCTGACAAAAAACAACAGATTGAATTAGGTTTGAATGGCAACAAAGCAGTACTTGACAAATATAACTGGAGATCAACAAGTTGTAATCTGCTAGAATTATATAAGAGAATATAAAATATCTTAATCTAACCAAACGATTAAAAAAAGAAATAGGAGTCAATATGAAACAAGAATTGCTGCCAATAATATTTTCGACTCTATTGATATTTTTACTATCTTGTGTTACTGTGCCACAAAATGAGTTGGAGCTGATTATAAAACTTTCTGATTATTCTGAAGAGCCAACTTTTTCCCTTAGTTTGGAGAATGAATATGGAATTTCAACGAACTATGACTTTCATCTGACTAATGAAGAACTTTTCTATAAGATAAATGGACTCAGTGTGCAAAAATACCTTATATCTTTGCAAGAAGACAAAGACGCTTTTCCTATTTTTCGTCAACAAATTGCAGTCGAGAAACTACAAGAAAACATAACTCTAAATGCGGACGATTTTGTCGATTATTTTTGTATAAACTATCTGTATGGGAACACAATTGCTTTTTTCCCTTTTACAGGAAATACAATAGATTATAGCAAAGTCGGTAATTTAGCTTACCCGAACGGACCTGTCTACACAGTAGACAGATTTGGAAGACCTAACAATGCTCTATTGTTTGATGGAGTTAACGATTATTTGTTTATCCCACCTGTTCCGGCATATTCGTTTGATATTATAAATGATAGTTATTCTTTGTCATTATGGATAAAAACAGATGACAGCAGTAATTGCAGAATTATTGAGCAATGGAATGAACACATTTATAATCCATACCCTTTTTTGATTCAAATTCATGATTCACGTTTAAGTGCTGCTGTGTACGATACAAATGAAATTAAAGTGATAGTAGCAAAACAAGTAAGTGATGATAACTGGCATCATCTTGTATTTTCAGTTGATAGTGAGGAAAAAGAAATTAGACTATGGTTGGATACAGAGTTTATTGGAGTAAGGAAAGTAGGACAGTTTTGCCTAACACAAAATAATTTGCCTATATATCTGGGTGGTTATCCTATTGTTGATAGATTCTTCAAAGGTGCTATAGATGATTTGATGATGTTTGACAAAGCTCTTACGGAACGTGAAATATATGATTTGTACAATTCGTCTAACAACTAAAAGCTTTTCTAAAGGAGTTTTCTGTGAAAACCACCATCACCGATAGGATTCGAATAAGAAAAATTTTCCATAATCTATTGAGTAAGCCTCACAAGATTGTGATTAAATTTTTTAGACAGAATTTTTTTACTATCTTAACAAAGGTTGATGACGATTTTATCCTGTTGGATGAAATTGAACCGTTTTTCATAAATGAACATCCAGAAAAACTTCAGAAAATTTCTGCCGAA
>JAQVBK010000173.1 GCA_028690365.1 Candidatus Cloacimonadota bacterium | reverse complement strand
AGGAGATGGGTTTTCCGGACGCTTAATTTTGTTGATGTTGATGTGGAAGATAAAATTGATTTTTTCGTAAAAGAGGTTCAGAGGATAAGAAATCATAAATGGGAAAAATGGGACTGGAATTAGTCCTAAAATGGGTTAGTTATTAAAAATGAAAGGTACAGAAATTAATAATTATTAGTTGATTATTTAACAAAAAATTACTTATGGAAGCATTTCATGCCTGTAATCGCATCTAGTCTTGCTGTAATTCTAAATGATGTAATTTGTTCATCGATAATGATCAGTGGAAGAAAAGTTTCAAAATCATTATTTCACCCAAGTGATGTTGAAGAACTGATACGTCTCAATGCTGATTTAGAAGCGATCATCAAAGAAAAAATTACATTGGAAAGTATACTTGATATCACAAATCATGAAGATATTGCTAAATTCATTAGATCCGAGAAAGTTGGTGAGATTGCTAAAAGAATATACGAGGCAAAAATTTTACCTGGTTCTGAATCTGAAAGTTTAGAAGATCTTAAGCTTGAATTTTCATCTTTATTCTCAACACATCTCGAATCTGAAAAAAAGGAAGAGTTATCGGCTCTTGGCTCACAGATATTTGATGTATTGACTGAAGCATATAACAGGGTGTTATCTGCAGCTGTTTGGAATAGCGAGAGTTTACCCGCACAAGGTATGTTGGCTAATTATTATGCGAGGGTTAGTCACGAAGAACACAATTTGCTGCGCAGGGATATTAATAATGGATTTAGCAGCATAACTGAAAAATTTGAGTTTACTCGGCATTCTATGAGTGAAGAAATACTTGACAGCGAATATGTAGCTCAGTTAGAGCCGATTAAAGAAAAAATAAAAAATAAAAATCCAACTGAAGCGTTAGAATCAATACAAAAATTGGAACAGAGAATTTGGGAAAGAGCCTCATCAAACGTTAAGTATAATCTTTTGAGACTGAAAGCTTCTGCTTATTTAGGTCTCGACAAACATAAAGAAGCGGGAACACTTTTTTTAAAAGCATATCAATATAACTCAGAGGATGAAAAAGCGATAGTGAATGCTTCATTTGGATATCTTTTGTTGGGGGATAAATCAAAAGCCAGAGAATTGGTTTCGAAAGCACTAAATAAGAATCCCGTAAATGCTCAAGCATATTCTATTTTAATACAGACTGGTTCCGATGAGGATGTAGAAAAAGTTCCTCAATATCTTAAAGAAAATCAAGATGTAGCTTATGCTCTTGGATTTCACTATTACAAGAAAGGAGATCTAACTGAAGCAAAGAAATTGTTAGAAATCTCTATAGAAAATGAAACTGAGAACATTCTAGAGATAAGACCGTTTTTAGCTTCGATACTAATTGATATAACTCTTTCCGATTCCAAGACTATTCCTGAGATTCAATTAGTTCCCATTCATAGGGAAGAACTTGAAAAAGCTATAGTTTTGCTCACTTTTGCGTGGGATTCTATTTCCGATAAGAATCTCAAACTTTTACACATTGACTTGTTGGTTAAAAGAGCTATCGCTAAACGTCTATTAAATGATATCAAAGGAGCTGAGGCTGATATTAATTATGCCTATGAACTTGATACATCTGATCCCAAGCTGCTTCCTTATAAGGCATTGGTAGATTTTGAACAAGGTGAATTTGATAAAGTAGTTTCATTATATGAAGGGAAGTTATCTACTGAAACCGAGGTCAGAAGCTTAATTTTATACTTTGAAGCATTAAGAAAACTTGGAAAAGTTGAAAATGCGTTCACGGAATTAAAAGAATTTTTAGATCAAAATCCAATTTTTGAAAATAGAAATATTTTGGAAGAACTTCTTGTTTTTAGTTATCTTGACTCCGGCAGATATGATGAAGCACAACAGTTAGCAGAATCAATGCTAAAAGAAAATCCAGAAGATATTCAAAAAATTATTGTTTTAGCACGTGTAATGCGAAAACGTGGAGACAAAGACTTAAGCATATCCCTTCTCAAGGAAGCTGAAAATAAGATTTCCGACTCAACAAAATTTAGAGATTTGATGGCGCTAGCTGATGAGTTCTTCAAAGAAGGGTTATTTGAGGAGTCAGGTGAAGTTTACGAAGCATTCGTAGATCTAAACCAACATACTGAATTGACTCACAAAATGGTAGAAGCCTACTACAGATCTGATGATCTTGGAAAAACTTTAGAAATTTGCAAATCTCTCAGGAAAAAGTTTGGACCTCTTGTTCATATCACTCAGATTGAAATTGCAATATATGACGAAATTAACTACCTAGAAGAAGAAAGAAAAGTCTTAGAAGAATATACAGAGCGTTTTCCAGAAGATTTTGACACAAAATTATATTTGGCTCTTCTAAATCACAAATATAATAATTTTGATGAGGTAGATAAATTCCTTAAAACTCCATTTGATATAAATTTGATTTCAGTAGAAAGTGGCATCAATTTAACTTTTTTACTTTCTGAAAGAGCTTTTTTCCAAAAAGCAGTAGAAGCATTATATGAGCTGAGAAGAAATAACTATGATAACGAAAAAGTACATTCAGCGTACATAAAGTTGATTTTATTGGGGGGAGAGAATGAAAATGAAGAATTTCTTCGCCCAAAAAAAGTAGGTGTAAATTCAGCTGTAGTAGTTGAAGATCCCTTAGGAAACAAACAGACTTACATAATTGAGGAGCGAAAGGATACTGACATACAAAAAGGAGAATTGAAGCCAGATCATAATTTGGCAATGCGTCTTCTAGGCAAAAATGAGGGTGACAAGGTTCTATTTAAAAATCCATTCTCTGAAGAAATTTTGGAAATTAAGGAAGTAAAAAGCAAATATGTCTATGCATCCCAAGAGAGTAGCAATATATTTAACAAACTATTTCCTGAAAACAGAGAATTATTTCAAATGTCAGTATCAAAAAAAGGAGAAAAGGGAATATCACCTGAAGGGTTAGAAAAAATAAAAGAAATGGCTCGCTTAAATTTTGAACGCGGTGAAAAAATAAGAAAGCTGTATACTGCTAAAAAAATTCCCATTGGGTGTACTGCAAATCTTTATCACAGAAGTGTTTTTGAGATATGGTTTGATTTTACAAAAGATTCTCGTATAGGGATCTATTCTTCTACTGGTTATAATGAAATAGAGAAAGCTTTAGGGCATATAAAAAAAGATTTGAAACTTATTGTTGATCCTATATCTATTTTGACTATAGTTTCCTTGGATATTGGGGAAACGATTAAAAATCACTTTGGAAAAATAGGGATTGCTCAGTCGACGGTTGATTTATTTCAGCAGATAATGATTGAACAAAACCGCATAAATTCCAGAAGTGATAGTGTTCTGATATACTATAATGATGACATCTTCATGCAAAAGGTTAGTGAAGAATCAAAAAAGGAAATAACTGAAAAACTTAATTCTGTTTTAGAATTTATTCGTACAAGTTGTGAAGTTTTGCCCTGTAATAGAGCACTTTCTCTCAATAGGAAAAAGAAAATAGAATGCGATAAGAGTATTGGGAGAGCATTTACAGATACTATTCTCATAGCAGGTGAGGAAGGTAATGTTTTATATTCTGAAGAAAAGACATTAAGAGACATAGCAGTACAAGAGTTTGAAACTTATGGAATATGTACGCAAGCACTATTATTTTATTGTCTAAATAATGGAGTTATTGAAAAAGATCTATACGAAGAAAAGACAATCGAACTAATAAATCTCAATTATCATCATACAAGTATAAATCCAGAAATTCTCTTATGTGCCTCAAAGAAAACTCAATGGAAATTAACTATTCCCTTCACTCATGTTTTAAAAATTCTTGAAGGGGGAAATTGTAATGAAGATCCAGCTTTAGAGTTAAGCCTAAATTTCATATATTTAATTTGGAAGGAGCGAATACCTATCGATAATTTTTATGTAATATTTATGAGTACCTTAAACTCAATGGTTGAAAAGAGATGGGCTCCCTCAATGATCAACAAATTAAAAAATGCGGTAATAAGACGATTTGGTTTGTTTTCTTCAGAAGATAAAATCGAAATCCTTGAATTGATTGAAATATGGGAAATGATCTATTACAAACAGGCTTCCTAATCAATTTCTGCTGAGTTTTCGACAACATCCCATTTTTCAATTTACTTTCAAGAATGTCCGGCCACCTTCGTAGGCCGGTGAGAGCCCCGGTACCCACAAAGCGAATTATAACCTTATGATTTGAAAGCTAAAGCCAAATGCCCGCAACTAACGCTCAGAACAAGTTAAAATAACAAATTAAAAAACGAGCATAAAAAAAGTTAAAAACATGTGATCACATGAGACTCCCACCCAAAAAAATCAAAAATATATGCCCTCATGCAGTAAATCTTTACAGGGTAACTGGTTTCATAATAATGAAGTTTTAAGAAACTGAATCATAAACAACTGGCTCGAAATCATGAATTCTGAATTCTGACCCGTACAACCGTATTAGTCATATCGGGTCGTTTTTGTCACGCTCGACGCAGGAGAGCGGCTTTCAGACAAAAAAAGAAGAAGAAAAGAGAAAGAGAAAAAGAAAAAGCCACAAAGCAGCTACCAACTAAACATGAAAGGCTTAAAAACTCTTCATTCAGGCTTCAAGGTTTTTTTTCATGGCTTTTTTTGAAAGGCCGGTCGCCTGCGACCGGTGAGAGTGCGGGGTGCTGAAAAGTGGAAATAACTGACAGCATCTGCGGGCTAAAACAAGCATGAAATCGGAACCTAAAAGAATTATAATTATAATTAGAATCCAAAACCAAAATTGAGTTAAAATTAAGGAATTAATTTACTAAAAAAGCCTTTTAGAATCTTTTAAAGTGATCCATAAGGTCTGGTCCAATTTTATGTAATTTAGTTCTGTACTCAGTTAATTTACTACTTATTTAAGTTATTACTCATTTAAGTTACTTAGTCAAGTTATTACTTATTTAAGTTATTACTCATTTAAGTTACTTAGTCAAGTTATTACTTATTCAAGTTACTACTTATTTAAGTTATTACTCAGTTAAGTTACTTAGTCAAGTCACTACTTATTTAAGTCACATATCTTCTTTGTACGTCTTCTTAATACATCGGGACTGACCCTATGGACCAATTATACCTATGTAAGTAATAGTATAAAAAAGCAATGACTGCAAACTTATTTTTTAGCAGTACCGCTAACTAAAATCCACAACAAAGCACAACATTTAAAATCCAATGCCCGAAACTAACACTTCAAAACAGGTTAACAACAGGTGATCACATGAGACTCCCACCCGAAAAAAAGTCAAAAATAGATGCCCTCTGGGACAGGTTCTGGAGCGGCGGGCTGTCCAATCCTTTGCAGTCTATTGAGCAGATGTCCTACCTCATTTTCATGAAGAGGCTTGAGGATATGGACGTGCTGGAGCAGAGACGGGCGAATGCGACCGGGCAGGCTTATGTTTCTATCTTTGAGGGGCGTGAGGAGTGCAGGTGGTCGGAATGGAAGCACAAACCGGCTGAGGAGATGATGAAGCACGTCAGGGATATTGTGTTTCCGTTTATCAAAGATATTCATGATGGGGAGAAGACGCTTTTTTCCCAGCACATGAAGGACGCCGTGTTCATGGTCCCTAAGCCGTCTCTTGTGCAGGAAGCGGTAGGGATCATTGACGAGCTCGACATTTCAGGGCAGAGTTCTGACGTGCAGGGAGACATTTACGAGTACCTCCTGAGCCAGCTTGCAACCGCAGGAAAGAACGGGCAGTTCAGGACTCCGAGGCACATAATCAGGATGATAGTCGAGCTTGTTGACCCTGATATCAATGACAGGATCTGCGACCCTGCTTGCGGGACTGCCGGTTTCCTGTTTACGGCTTACAGGTATATCCTCAGGAAATACACAAGTCCTGACATGGTCATTGAAGACGAGGAAGGGGACTGGCACAACCTGATCGGAGACCACATAACCGAGCAGAAGGCCTGGGACAAGCTGCATAAGGACAGCTTCTACGGCTTTGACTTTGACTCTACAATGGTCAGGATTGCACTTATGAACATGGTCCTGCACGGGATCAGGGCTCCTCATATCGAACCTACTGACACGCTTTCAAACCAGTACAGCGGGGAAGAAGAGTTCACAGTCATCCTGGCAAACCCGCCCTTCAAGGGGAGCATTGATAAAAACGATATCAACGACAGGCTGACCCTTGGAACCACAAAGACCGAACTCCTGTTCGTAGAGAAAATGATCCAGCTGCTTGAAATCGGTGGGAAATGCGGAGTAATCGTGCCTGATGGCGTGCTTTTCGGAAGCTCGAATGCTCACAAAGACCTCCGGAAGCTCCTGCTCGAAAAATGCCAGCTTGAAGGGATAGTTTCCATGCCTTCAGGCGTCTTCAAGCCCTACGCAGGCGTCTCAACCGCAGTGCTCATCTTCACAAAAGGCGGGAACACGGAAAAAGTCTGGTTCTATGACATGGAAGCCGATGGGTATTCCCTGGACGACAAAAGGACGCCACTGGACAGAAAAGGGGATATTCCGGACATTATCGAGCGGTTCAGAAAACGCAGAGAAGAAAACCCGACCGATAGAAAAGGGAAATGCTTCCACGTGCCAGCAGTCGAAATCATAACTAACAATTACGATCTTTCCATTTCCAGGTACAAAGAGATCGAGTACGAAGAAGTCAGGTACGAAAAGCCTGAAGTTATAATTGAGAAGATAGAGGAACTCGAAGGGAAGATTCTGGAAAATATTGACGAATTGAAATGGCTGCTCAATGAGGAGACATAAATCTCTCATCCAGTTTTAAAACAACCTGGACAGTCTAAATTTCCAGGAATCACTCAAAAAACTAAGAAAACTCTGAGAATGGATTGAAGAAAATATGAAACTTTTATATAAGACGACACTGTTAAATAATTATTCATCTGTAATACTGACTCTACAGAGGTTTAGAACTTGGTAACCAGGGAAATGAAAGAACCTGAAAAAAATTTCGACAAGGCGATAGAATTTGCTGAAAAAAAGAAAGAGGAATCACTAAAGACCGCAACTACTCAGATTGAAAAAGATTACTTGGCAAGCGCTTTTG
>JAQVBK010000172.1 GCA_028690365.1 Candidatus Cloacimonadota bacterium | reverse complement strand
TGTATTAGAGTACCATATCAAGCTCAAAAAGTCAGATGTCTTTTTATGAGGTGACATGATTTTTGAATCTGTCTAAAGGGTGGGGTTCAAGAATTGGAAGTGTCCACCCTTATGGGTACATTATATTAATGCGTTCTTTCTTTTGTGTATAGAAAGAATCTGCGGTAGCAATAATATTTTTATCACCGTCATGTGAAGCTGTTGTATGAATTGCTTCCATACATTGACGAACGATTTCTAATAATTCGTCACGCTTTGCTGCAAGTAATCTATCGTGTCCCTCATGCACCGTAGTCATTAAACCATTCAAGTCTGGAATCTTCTTATAATCAAATTTCCCAGTAGAAGAAATGATAAGGCGAATCTGATTAAGGGCAGTATTCGCATCTGGTTCTTTTGAAAGGTAATCCAAGTCATTACGAAGGTCATTTTTCAGTTGAACAGCAGAATCAAACACAGATACCTGGCTCTTGAAAAAGCTCTCTACATTATGAACATCATCTTTGTTATCAAAGATAGCATCCTGTTTCTTAATTACTCGGTCAATCAAAGCAATGTTATCTTTTTGCTGTGAGAGAACATCATCCATCAATGCAATAGCCTGTGCAATCAATGAACGGTCTGGATATTTGTGTCCGTCATAACGAGCGTTTAATTCTTCATAATGAACTTTCTGCTCTGTAAACTTCTTAACAATAAATGCAATCAGACCATCTTCATCGTCTGGAACATCCATAATATCAAAGTATTCACGAAGAAATTCCTTCGTTTCTTTAATCTTGGAAATAGAAACAATCTGTCGTTTAGAGATAGAGGTCTTTCCAATCTCACTTTTCTTGCGAAGCATATCTGTGAGCTTTGGATCGGAAGGTTGAATGGTAACGCCAGCATATTTGATAGTAACTTTTTGGTCGTACACCAGCATGGCAGCAACATAAGCAATATCAATTTCTTTCCAACCATAAGGGATTGCCTGGTATCTGCTCTGAATGTCAGCCATAGAAGTAGGTAGGTTCTTCACAGACTGCATTTCAAGATATTCTTCCATCTTAACAGCAGCTTCTCGGTTAAATTCCAAGCCAGCCATAATTCCATCAAAAGCAGTACCATTGAGAACTGACATTACATCAGCATCACTTTCGGCATTTTTTGTTATCAAATCTAATTCACTATAAACATGAGATACGAGATATTCTAATGCTTGGTCAATCTTTGCTTTCGCATCGCCACCCTTAACATCAATATGCTCTCCATCTACATAGAAGTTAGCTTCTTCAATCGCTTTCTTTAACTGGTCATTTGCTGAGGTTTCATACTTGCCAGCTTCTGTTTTCTGATTGCCAATAATATCTTGCATAGACTTTGGTAACTGCATTACATTATGCTGTTTTGCATACTTGTGAATCTTCATAGCGTTTTCCAAAGATTCGTAATAAGGGTAATCCGCAAGAACAATAATTGCCTGTCCAGCAGATTCAGACATCAAACGAAGTTCTGATTTTTCTACTGCATCAGTAGCAACAGTCAAGAACTTTAATTTCATTCCTCCAGTCAATGAGCCAGCAGCAATTCCATCAACCATCTGGTCGAAAGAGAAGTCATATTTACCATAACGGTATTTCTTTGTTGTATAAATATCGCCATAAATCATATCAGAGATTTTCTTAACGATAGCGGCGGTATCAACAGGGGTATTCTTGATTTCTCTCTGAATATCCTGTTCTTCATCAGTAAGGAAGTTGTATGTATCGCCAGTTCTTCCGATATAGTTCTGTCCAAGCAATCTATCCAGTGACCCACGAACTGCCTCACGAAGGGTAATTTTATCCACACGAATATCGTCTGCCATGAGGATAACCACATTATCAAGAGTTGCTTTAATATCATCAATATATCGAACAAGATATAAGAGCTTTAATACATCAACATCTTGTTGCTCAATGCCATCGCCATTGTCAGCCGCTTTCTCACATCTTTCAATAACTCGACGAATAGAACCATCCAAGAATGTATGAACGGTATCATAGAAACGGAAGAAAGATACAAGTGCGTATTCGTCTTTCTCTTGAATTTTCTGTGTTGCTTCCTGGAATCCAGAGAGCATAGAACGCTCACCACCAGAAAGATGTTTACCAGAGTTCCCATGCTTACGAATTTCTGCAAATACTTTCTGCATGATAATGAACTGGTATGGAACGAATGGGAAATCAACTGCAAATTCTCCAGCTCCGCTATATCCTTTAATATCCAAGATAGAATCAGAGAAGCTGAACAGATTACGAAGAACAGAATCGTTCTCGTTATATAATTGTTCCAGTTTTGTTTTTACTTCTGGTTTCTTTTTCAGGATACGTTTCTGAATTACTTCATCAACAGAGGAAGACGAAAGGGAAAGTCGGGTCTTGAAACGAGCCTGGATTCGTGAGAACTCATCAGCACGAACTTTGATAATTTCATCAATGGCTTCCTGTCCAGTACATACAACCCAAACCCTGCTACCACATTCACTACCAATCTTTTCGATAGTAGATTGCATATTCAAAAGCATATCGGTATCTGTACCAACATATTGACCAACTTCATCGATCATAAACAGCAGTCTAAAATTCTTAGGCTTACTATCCACATATTCTTTAATATCAGTTACAAGCTGTGCGATAGAAAAGTCGACAGCGGTTTTGTCATTGAACCATTGCTTTGCATCTTCCTCGCTCATGTCCAAAACTTCCATCAGAGTAGGAATGATAAACTTACCATTGAAAGCAAATGCCTTACGCATTTCTACCCAAGATTTGCCTTTCTTTTCTTCAAAGACTTTTCTAAATTCATCTGTCTTTCCATTCTGTGCAATATAGTGTTCCAACATAGCAACCTTTAAGTTTTCGCCATAATAACCCAAGTGATTATAGAACATTTTTGCAAAGACACGAAGTACAGCAGTCTTGTCCTTGTTAATAGAACCCTCAATATCAATATTGAAAAGAATAGTTTCTGTATCATTTTTTGTTGCATTATCAATCAGCATAAATGTCGCTGGGTCTTCTGTAAATTTCTCACGAAAACGCTCAACGGTACTTGTGCCTTTGACAGTTTTATTTTCAAGAATGTAGGATAACATTTTCAAGAAGTGAGATTTACCACTTCCAAAGAAACCAGAAATCCAAACTCCCATATCAGCTGTTTCAGTTTCAGAAGAATCTCCATAATAATTAAAGAAAGTAATGAAATGTTTCTTCAATTCCTTTGTGATTACATATTCTCTGACTTCCTGTTCAATTACGTCATCGCCAGACTGGTCTACCTTAATTACTCCGTTAATAGTACGGTTAATATCATCATTAAACATTTCACGAATTTGCATCGTTAAATCCCCCCTAAATTATGTTAAATGCTCTGTAATAATCATTTGGCTGCAACTTATCAAATAGTTTCAAATGATGTCCATCGAATACTCCAGGATACATAACTAAAATCGGAATATCCGAAAAGTGTGGTTGTAATGCTTCCAGCAAATTATGAATTCGCATAAATGGGAAAACCTCTCCCACACCAGTTAGTAGCAATACATCGCCATGCTCGTGTGGTTCATAACAGATTTTCTCGACAAACTCACTTACACCGATTGCAGAATGAATCTGCTCTAGAAGGTAGTCTGTTCCGTCGGCTTCTTCCATATCATGAATTGCATCTGTAATATCAATATCATCACAGATTTCTAAAAAAGTTTTATATAAATTGCACTCTATCAAATGACAGGAAATGTTCTGGTCAGTAACTAACTGATTAATAAAGTTCTGAACCATCATTTCCTTTTCTGGTTCATAACAAAACAATCGAATATTTACTTCGTTACTCAATCCCTTTCCTTCTAGAAACTCTAGTTCTTGCACCAATATTCTTAGACTATCAAGTCTTTTCTTTAAATCACTCATATTTTGTTTACAGAAAGTAATTAAAAGCCTTAAGCACTTCTGTTTCTCCCCTCTCCTGAATAATATTCTCCAGTATCGGATTTAGCCATACCAGATTTAAATGATCAGATTTTGTATTATCTATATATTCCGTTTCAACTAGCATTCTTGTTATTACCTGCTTGATTTTTTGAATTGTTGAATCACTCCAACTTGCAACATCATCATCTTGTTCTTGTAGTCTCATAAAGAATACATTCAAATCTATTTTACCAAATGAATGATCCTTAGAACTATATTTATCGCCAATTACTGTTACCATAAATTCATACACTAACTTGCTATACTTCATAATTGCATATAAACAAATTTGCTTTGCAACCTCTGACGATTGAGTAGCTATTGCTTGCACTAAACTTTGTTCCTTCATCGCATTAAGCCTTGCTACACACACCTTTGCCATTTTCTTTACAGATCGTTCTGTTGGATATTGAAATAAATTTTCTTCTATAATTTTTATCACTACTTCATCCTCAGACAATCCTTCTGCCATAAGTTTAGCAGTTGTACGCATCTCATAAAAAAGGAACTGTTCCCTTGTAAGCGAGCCATTATACCGTCCCATTTACATCACCATCCTTCTTTTTTTCATGATGAATAATATCTGCAAAATCACAATCAAACTCATCACATATTTTTTCAAGAATATTCATTGATACCGTTTCGCCTTTTGTCATTTTTGCAATTGTACTACTGCTTATTCCTAATTTATTTACCAAGTCTATTTTTTTCATGTTTTTGTCAATCAATAATTTCCACAAACCGTTATATGATACTGCCATACTTATACCTCTCTGCATCTTTTAATAAGACATTGTTTGGTTTTGGAGAGAATATTATAAAAATTTATTAACCCCAGTATGTTAATCATACCATCATTAAGAATATTATGCAATCAAGTTTTGGATTTGCTGTTTGAAATCTCGAAGTTTGTATTTAAGTATGATGTGTCATTGTTCGAAAGTAGTCCTTAAAGTGGATTTTGACTTTTCAATTCAGTGTGCACGTAAAATTCAGCTACTGCTGTACAAAATATAGCATGTATAATTCCATTTCTTCTCCTCTTCATCCGCTGTTATACGTCTCCACCTCCCTTCTTATAATGACTCATCGCTTCTACACATTTCATAATAATCACAGATGATGCAACAACTCTTGCAAAACTTTTTGTTTTGTAATATTCTCTTTACCCAATACACCAATCGTTCCATATAACCCTTCAAAAAATAAGAACCAGAACAAGAAAAAAATTTCCCCATTCTGGTTCTCATTATATATTTTTTGCTGTCCTATTATTCAGACTCATATTAACAATATATTATCGTTGCAAAATCTATTCATATATATACAAAAATTACCTTGCTTTTTGATAACTTCAAATTGATTACCCCAAACAATCGAGAGATACCATTAACCCCAACACATTTCCAATAACCAGACTTAAAAATCCAATAACTGTACTCACATTAGAAATCATAGACATCCCTCCTTGAATGTTAGCTATCATGTTACAGTCCCCATTCTCTTGTTTCCAAGCATCATTAGCATCACAGCCTCTCGACTGCGTGGGGCGGGACTTATTTATTATATCACGCTTTTGTCATGTTTCAATGTATTTTCAAGCTTTTTATATGTGGTTATATTTCTTAGTTCTGATTTCGATTTATCAGCCATTCCTAAAAATAACTGTGGTAATTCTTGCTCCGTGAATTTTTTCTGCAGCAAGTACAGATTCAATTTATTATATTTATTTCCTGGAAGATGTAGAAGTTTACATTTCCGAATAATCGAATTCTCCTTTAGTTTTTCTAACGAATCAATCAATGCCTGCTCTAATTGACATGCTGGATATTGCTTTAATATGTCCACTCTCTTTTCAAATTCAATCTTTTTGCATTCGGACAAATTTGTATTAACAATAGTTGTATACTCAATCTTGGCTCCATCAAAATTACAATCTTTGAATTTACAAGCCATAAAAACACAGTCAGATATATGTGTATTTTTAAAATTACATTTGTTAAAAGAAGCTCCCCAAAAATCACACCCTTTAATAGTTGCCGCAGTAAAATTTGTATCTTTAAAATGTGATCCACGAAAATTTAAATAAAGAAACTTTTCACTTTTAGCAGAACACTTTGCCAACTGACTTTTTGCTAGATATCTGCATGCACCTAATCCGTTTATTTTTTTGACTTTATTATATCCAATGACCCTTAACCTATCTATTTTATAATTTTGTTTCACTCTCGTAATCCTTTCAGATGCTCTTTAATTTCATAGAAATTACTTCTACTTATTTTATCATAACAGGAATATGACCAATCAACTACTCAATTTTCTCATTATTGTATAGCTTAAAAGCAATAAAATCTGCGTTCTTCTTTGCATCTTCTATTGTTTCAAATTCTTTACCATTATATTTCCAGACATACTTTCCTTCGCCGTAAATGATTCCATAATCATCTCCAAATTTACTCTTTACAATCGTAAAATAATATCCGTTAATTTTCGCTACCCAATTATCATTTTTACTTTTTGTCCAATACTGAAACGTCTCATTTCTGGTCTGACATATTAATATGCCCTCTATTCCATTCTCCTCGTACTTTCCTGTAATAAACATCTTTCGTCTCTCGTACCCTTCCTCAGAGATATTATCTACAAAATTGAAAAATAATGACACTTTGTATTCAAACAATGCCTTATTTTCTATCGCAAAATCTTCAGCTTGTTTTGAATCAACTTTACATGTGTGAAATATTATGGCTTACTTATCTGCTTTTTGCTTCTTTCTTAGATGCTTCCACCTTAGTATGCTCTGGCTCTGCCTTTGCACCTTCACTCTTCGCAAACTTATCAAACGCATCTGCTCCGTACTGTGGTTCAGGTTCTGCCACTGCTAATGCATGATTCTCATGCGATCTTTCCATTGCCTCGTCATATATCTTCATCATTCTACTGATTTCAACATCTTTTGACAAATTATCGACCTTATCAATAGCTGCATCCAATCTTATTTGCATACCCTCAAGTAGCTTTTTCTTCGCAAGCCAAGGCTTCTTAACAGCTTCTGTCTTAGAGAACTTCTTCTCTTTTTCAGAAT
>JAQVBK010000171.1 GCA_028690365.1 Candidatus Cloacimonadota bacterium | reverse complement strand
AGAACCACGTTGCGAAACAGAACTAACTATAATCGTGGGAACCGGAAAATAGTGCATTACTTTGTTAAGGAAAGTCAATCCGTCCATGCGGGGCATCTCAATATCCAAAGTCATAACATCTGGACGAAGCTTCACCAACTTGTCTCTAGCAATGTATGGATCAGGAGCTGCATCAACAACCTCCATATCAGGTTCTTTATTTATCAGTTCAGTGAGCAGCTTCCTTACCAAAGCGCTGTCATCAACTACCAATACTCTGATTTTAACCATATATCAAAAAAGTTTCGCAAATGCAAACTTCATTGGTTGAGAATTATAAAAAAGTCTCTCTATTGAAAATTTGCGATTAAAATGAAATTCATGATTTATTCTTTTGCTCTCCGGTAAAGGCAAGCTTTTCTCCAATTCAGGAAAACACTCTCCCACAAAGTTTCCGCAAATCATATTGGTAATTTCTTTAATACAATCCTCAATATCATCATCAACGTCTTCGTTTATTCCCAAAAAATTCCTGGTTATCTCCTCAGCAAAATCCTTAGTGAACAGCAAGTGTATTTCCAAATCTTTATTTTTCACAAAAGTGTGGAACTCATATTTTTCAATGAATTCATCAAGAGGAGATTCTTCAATCAAAAAGAACATTTTTTGCAGAATATTAGAAATCGTACCCTTCAGAATTTGAATTGGTTCCATCAGTATCCTCCAAATGAAGTTTTTCCACAATAATTTTTCTAATATCTTCGGGTTGAAAAGGTTTTGTAATAATGCCGGTTGCATCACTTTCTCTCAATTCATTCAACTCCTTTTCCCGTGTTTCAGAAGTGATGACAATTACAGGGATCTCTTTGAATAAATCATTCTTTCTAACCTCTTTCAAAAAACTGTAACCATCCATAACAGGCATATTTAAATCTGTAAATACAATATCAATCCATTGCTTTTTCAGTACTTCCAGAGCAATCTCTCCATTATCAGCTTCAAAGAAAACAGCCTGCCCCACACCGCACATCTTTATCGTTTTAATTAAAACTTTGCGAAGAGATTTTGAATCATCACTTACCAGAATATTTAACGCCATTTTTCAACTCCATTGATTAATATTCAAAATTATCAATCTGAACTACTATTATCCTGCCGTGTCATCTCATTAAAAGAAGCAAGTATCTTAGACACTTTATCAAATGTTTCCGAAATTAATAAACTCAGTTCATTATTTCTTATCTTGTAATATTCCATAAGAGCTTCGTAACCAGTGTAAGCAAGAGCATCCTTTTGTGAGACCTTCCCCATCAATAGAGCAATGTATTCGGCAAGACACACCAACCTTATCAGAGGAGTATTCCAGTGATCAGGTTCGTGATGATATCTGGTAACATAAACCAGCTCACGGCTAAAATTCCATTTTTTCAATACAGCTGCTCCAATTTCAGGATGAGTATAACCAATAATCTCTTTCTCGGCAGTTATGAAATCAATCTGTTTCTTTGACATAAGTTCATTCATTTGTTTGAATTCATCTGCAACAAAACTGCTTAAAATTATTTTTCCTATGTCATGTAATAATCCTGCTGTAAACAAGTCATTTTCATCGACCTCAGGTTCATATTTTAACAATGAACGACTAATAATTGATACAGCAAGATTGTGCTCCCACAACTCACCTGGGTTTTCTTCATAGCCGTCAAGTTTGTATTGGAAATAATGCTTTGCAGCTGAAATTGTAACTATGGATTGAATCTGCTTTCTTCCCAGATAGTTTATTGCGGTAGTGATATTGTTGATTTCCCGGCTGTGGGCAAAAAGTGCAGAATTGGCAACTTTCAGCAGATTTGCAGTTAGAGAGGTATCATATTTTATTATATCTACCAGTTCTTTTATTCTAAAATTATCATTTTTAAGAAGCTGTATTGCCTTTTGGGCAGTCGGACTGAACGGAGGTAAATAATCTATTTTTGTTATAAGCTTTTCTAATGAGATCATACTTCATATTCCTGGTTAGCATTAGACACAGTAACTTTCCCTGTAGCCATTTCGAGTCTGACGGTACGACTTTTGCTGCCGCCAACATCTTCACCTTTGATTAATATATTATTTCTCCACAAGATTTTGCGGACTGCTACGTAGTTTCTCTCTCCAATATTGAAAAACTTATGTTTGTCCATAACGCTGCTGCCCCCGATTACTTTTGTAATTATATTACTTCTTGTTGCTCCCATTTGAAGCAAAGTTTTAAATAATACGGGGACTCCGGTATCTACATATTTGTACGGATTGATTTTACTATCCCTTTCAATTGTAGAATCCGGCAGCATAATATGAATCATCCCGCCTAACTTCTTCACTGGTTCATATAAAACAATTGCCACACATGAACCAAGAGAATATGTAACGATTATATCTTCTTTGTTTGCTGATACTTTCATGTCAGCGATATTTACTATCAGGCTATTTTTCATAAGCTCCAACTGTTTATTTCTAGTTATATGAACAGAATAAATTTACAGTTGGCTTGTCAACAAAAGAATCCGTATGCATTTTATCTCACCTTATATTTTTCAGTGCACTGCTTCTATCCTTATGTAGTGCGGGTTTTCACTGCATAACAACAAAAAAGGTAACAAAAATGAAAAAAGCTCCCCAGATGTATCAGTCCGGAGAGCAAATTCAGACAGCAACAAAAACAAGCCAAATGGATTGACTTATTAATGTGGCAAAAGTGACATCTACATGATTTGTGTCAATATTAATTTTGATGGACAACTCCGGCTTCTCTTCTTTCAGCCGGTCAAATTCGGCTGCTTTCTTGGCGTAATTGTGTATCGTTCTCGGTGCTACCTTGTACTCTTCGGATAACTTGTCAGATGTATTCGCAGATGTGCAAATTTTGCATGTCTGCTCGTGTTGGTTTGCACCAGTGCCGCCTTGTACTCTTCGGATAACTTGTCAGATGTTTTTAAGGGTGCAAAATTTGCATCCTTATTCTCTGGTCTATGTGCCGCTTTCTTAGCGTAATTGTGTATCGTTATCGGTGCTACCTTGTACTCTTCGGATAACTTGACTTCGGTTTTTGGGGTTGCAAATTTTGCATCCCCAAATATTCTATCCGATCTCCCTGTTGTACCGTCTCCCGATACTAATCTGCCATTGGTCTTGTGTTAGATAGTGCCTCAGAAAATTAAGGAAATAAAAAAAAGGTACTCAATAACGAATACCTTTTATGTCAATCTGCTGTGTATGCAGTCAGTTTTTAACCGTTACAGGCTTATTTTTCATCTCAGACAATTCATTCAACACCTGTTTCATTGTCGGCTTAGTGCTGTAAAACTCTCTCAGCAGTTCTAATATTTTGCCCCGGTCCCGCTTGGTAATTTTTTTTTTCTTAGTTTCCATCTATCACCTCAAATTCAAAGTCGATAGTTTCAGTTTCTCTTGATATACGATTATCGGGATTTCTGCTCCACTTCTGTGGCAACCGGTTACACAATAAATAAATCACCGCCCCTGTGTCCGGTGGTATATGCTTCATTGTTCTTCGGAATACGTGACCTGTCAAATTACCGTTACCGTCTCTGACCTCTTTAACTGACTCTTCAACCGTCTCATAACCAAGAGCCCTTTTTAAGAGCGCATTCTCCGCTCTTATGTTCACCGGTTTTTTACCTTCTTTTAAGGCTTCCAAAAACTCAGGATACTTATTTTTATAAACTTCAAAAGTTGCTACACTCACACCCAAATTAAAAGCAATATCCTTCTCATTCAGTCCCTGCCTTGCCATGTCCTCCACTAATAATGGGAATAACTCCGGATCATATTTTGATTTTGCCATTATGTCGCCTCATTGTTGTAGATCGGGGAGCAAATGCTCCCCTTGTTATTTATTAAAGCTGTAAAGTCTTGTCAGACAAGCTGTTGCGTAATTTATCAAGACTGTTTTTTATCCAGTCCAGATCACTTTTAATGCTGCTGATCTTCCCAATGTTCAGACTTTTCTTTACTTCGGGATCATCTTTTTTGATTATTCCCTCAGATAGTTGACGTTTCAGAACAAGTTGAAAAACTTTGTTGCCAGGATCAGACAACAGCTCCGCTGTGTCCATAGTGTAAGCCATGTCAGTTAATAGACTGTTGGCAGTGTTCAGGTCTTGCCCGATACTATCGGCAAAATATGCCAATGAGGAAACACCGGAGATGTCTTTCAAATAATCTGACTCAGCTTTGTTTGATTCTGTTGTAAATTCTGCAACCAGGCGATCAAGTCTTAGTTTTAAGGTTTTGTCTATCTCATCAAACTTGGCTTGTCGCTTCTCCTGCTCTTTTTCTTTTGCTACCTTCGGCAAATAATCATTCAATTCTGGAAACTTCGCATTTTTTACAAATGACAGCTCTTTTCGTCTCTGCTCCAACAATGCAGAGACATCATTTTTTACATTCTGTAAACTCATCTTGACCCCCTTATATACCTAACGGTAATTTAAACATATCATACCCTACAGAACCTTTAAATAAAGCTCGTGGATACTTTAGATTTTGGATTTGTGATTCAATTTGCCTGACTACAGATTCCAATTTCACAAACTCTGATCTTTCTTCTGCCATGATACTACGTGCCTTTTTATCCGGCTCTGTTTCATTCCCGATTAAGCCCATAGCAAATTTACGTTTGATTAATAGTCTGTTGTAGTCATTCAGGTTTTCCACAAGTTCCCAAGTGTTGGCAGAAGATGCCACTGTGTCGATCATCTTGTAAGCTTCGTCAACAGAAAGTCCATGCTGCTTAGCAATCTCTTTGACTGTGTCTATGCCTGATGATTTTCTGAATGAATAATTGTCGAAGTTTGCTTTGAATACATTTAATGCAGACTCAGCCCTGCTGACGTTGCTATTATGAACATAGTCATTATCCTGGATTGCTTTCTGTTTTGCTTCGTCTGCCATTTCTCTTAGTTTCTCCTGTTTGTAAAATTCCTTATTCGGAATATCCAAACTGTCAGCAGTGATTCCATTTTCAGCCTGAATTTGCTTTGCTCGTTCTGTGGTTATTTCATCACATAACCTGTGAACATTTTTGATTTCTTCAATTAGATAATTCATTTTTTACCTCTGTTTTTACTTATTGCACTTAAAGTGTTGTTTGTCGATTCTGACAGACTTTTGCGAAAATGTGGCATAATGTACCAATTTTAAAAAGTTTTGCTGTCAGTGTTTGAATTTGACGTTGCTTTTTCATATGCCTGCGATCCCTTGCCTGTATAAGTTCGGATTGCTCCTAATTGAAACAGTTTCTCCGTTGAATTCTGCAATTGTAAAAGGTAGCGTTCTACCTTGACGATTTTTTGCGATCCTCAGGAGGATCATATTTTCTGTAAGTGGTATTTCGTGGAGTTTTTCTATTCCGTACTTTGCCGGTATCATAGAAAAAATTACAATATCTGCATCTTGTTCTATAGTTCCGCTTGATCGTCCGTCTGATAGTATTGGCATTTTGTCAATTCCGGATCGTTTCTCACATTCCCTGTTTAGCTGAATTAGTAAAACTACACAAATTTCAAGTTCACCCGCCAAGAGTTTTAGCCTGCGTGATATTTCTTCAATTTGCTGCTCCCTGATGATATTCTTGTCTTCCGGAGTAATTAATTGAAGATAGTCAACAATTACGAGGTCAAGCCCTGCTCTTGCCTTCAGCTTTAAAGCTGATGTTCTGATCTTAGAAACAGTCATGTTAAAGCTTTTAGTGTAAAACAGCTTAGCAGTTGCCAGCTTTTCGGCTTCAGCTGCTATTTTGCTCATATCCTGTTCACATAACAATGTACAGTCTTCAAATTTGTTGTAGTGAATGCCGGTAAGCTCTGAAATTGCTCTGTTATTCTGCTCCTGGTCGTTCATCTCCAGACTAACCATCAACACCGGTTTTCCCTGCATGGCGTTATTCATAGCGATAGTCTTCGCTAAAATAGACTTTCCATGTCCGGGACGTCCACCAATGACAACCACCTTTCCCCGCTTCAATTTAGCAATCTGATCTATTTCATCAATTCCAGTAGTGAATATTTCAACTTCTTTATCACCTCTCTTCTTGGCTTCAATATTATCCACCCACAAGCTTAAACTGTCCTGACTGCTGATAATATCGTTATCTTCATCATCATCAGTGTTCAGGCTTTTAGTAACAAGGTCTTTTATAGCTTGGGGATCTGCTCCGGCTTTGTCCAGTTCTCCGATTGCTCCGTTTAGTATTGAAACATATTCCCTTTTACGATAATGATCTTTGATAATTTTAGCGTGTGCCTTGATGTGGATAGAAGACAAGCAGATGTCGGATATTTCGCTGACATATTGAAAATATTTATCCGGTAGTCTCTGAATTACAGTCACCAAGTCTATTGGTTCACCATTGCTGAACATTTCTTTAATTGTCCTGAATATTACCTGATGATCTTTTTCAGCGAACATCTCCGGCTTTAAGCTGCTGACTTCTGTCATTGCCTGCGGATCAGATAGTAATGCGCTGATCAATGCTTTTTCAGCTTCCAAGCTTTTATGTTCTTTGGTAGTACTCATTTACATAGCTCCTTTATTAAGCTCTGCGAGTACATCTCCTATTGTCTTTGGTTTTTCATCATCTAAAGAAACGTTTAAAGATGTTTCTTTAGAATGATAATGATCATTTTCATTTACATTATCATTCTCATTAGCATTGCGTTGGTTTCTGGTTGGTTCTGATTGGTTATGGTTAGTTTCTGGTTGGTTATTGGTTGGTTTCTTTCCACCTCTACCGCCTGGATTGTTTCTGTTTTTTTCCGGTGCTCCGCCTTTCTTACCGTTTACAAACTTCCGGTTATTCGCATCAATTTGCGCCCTTATTAGCGTGAAAATTACATTGACTGTGTCGTTTTTCGATTGTGGTTCTACTCCGTTAAGTCCGTACTTTACTATTGACTCATAGATTTGTAGTTTTGCCTTTTCATCGTGTACTAACTCAATTGCATCAAGAAAACTGCGATAAAAAAGGACGGAGTCTCTTTTGATTTTTGCTGCCTGATCCATGATACTACCTGACTTTTGACATTGCTTTTTCAGCTTCCTTCATAAGTTCGGATTCAGAC
>JAQVBK010000170.1 GCA_028690365.1 Candidatus Cloacimonadota bacterium | reverse complement strand
TATACCGAGAAGACTTACTGCTTGAATAGGATCATTTATTTTTCGGTACAAACCAAAGAAGGATGAATTGACTAGTTGAAGTATCTTCGCTGTCAAGGCAATGTCTTTAGATATTATTTGACCGATTTCTTTAAGTGTCGCAGAAGAATCTTTCAGTTTATTAACTATCTGAAGATAGACGTCAGGCAGTACAGGGATTGATTTTACTCTTGATACGATATTTATTACATCCTGATCGTAGATTATTTCTCTCAGATGAACAATTTTATCGATAACTTCTTTGATAGCAACAGAGTCGCAAGGTTTTGTGAGGTACTGATGAGCAGTGGTTGTGACCTTCAATATCATCTCTTTGTCAGCATGACCCGACAACACAATTCTGGCGGTACGCGGATAAAGTTCGCTGACTGTTTGCAGCAATTTTGCTCCATCGATATTTGGCATTCTCAAATCTGATACTACAATGTCGAATTGTTCCTTTTGCATCATCTCCAACGCTTCTTGCCCGCTGTTTGCGAAAGACATCTGCCATTCGTTACGATAAGAATGCAACATTCTTTTGAGTCCCTGCAGAATATTTATCTCATCGTCCACAAATATTATTTTTTTCATACTAACCCTATTCCTCCTGATTAAATGGTAATTCGATGAAAAAAGTAGTGCCTTCATCTATTTTGGTGTCAAAATGAAGCCTTCCTTTGTGTTTGTCAACAATTACAGAGTAAGCAATCGATAAGCCCTGACCTGTTCCTTTACCTATTTCTTTGGTAGTAAAGAAAGGATCAAATATCTTATTTCGGTTTTTCTCGGGAATTTCAAGTCCGTTGTCTTTGACAGTTATAATTGCGTAATCATCTTTGGCAAAAGTTTTGATTTCCAGTAATCCTTTTTCTCTGTTGAATTTTTTATTTGCATCAATTATTGAATGAGTGGCATTGACAATCATATTAAGTACCACCTGATTAATTTCTCCGACATTGCAGTTAACATGTGGCAATTCATCGGCAAAATCGGTAATCATTTCTGCATGATATTTCCATTCGTTGCGACAAATTGTAATAGTACTTTGTACTGCATTGTTCAGATTAATCATACTTCTGTCTTCAACTCCCGGGTGAGAAAAATCTTTCATTGCCCTAACGATTGTAGTTATTCTGCCTGAACCTTCTATTGATTGTCTTATTGCCTCGGGAATCTCTTCCATCAGAAATTCAAGATCTATCTCGTTCTTCAACTCAGAAAAACCCAGTTTTGTTTCTTCATTGATATTTGTATGTTCTGTGATAGTTCTTTCACAGAAGTCTATAATCCCTTTGATATCCACAAAGCTATCTTTGAGAAAATTGAGATTATCGGTAACATATTGAGATGGAGTATTTATTTCATGAGCGATGCCGGCTGCTAACTGACCTATAGATTCGAGTTTTTGGGACTGCATCAATTTTCTCTCCAGTTCTATTCGCTCTGAAATATCTGTCATTGAAAGCAGGACAGCATTTTTTTCATAATGATATGCCCGATAAAAAGTAATAATTACATCAAAGTATAAAACTTTGTTGGATGTTTCAATCTCGACCGAGGGCAGATAAATTTCCTGCTTCTCATTCAGACATCGAATAATGTTGTCAATAATTGTTTTATTCAGATTCAGATTTCTGAAGTTTCCAAATACATTCTGACCTTTTATTGTTTTGCTTGTTTCCAGAAATTTTCTGGCACTTTTGTTTGAGTAAATTATGTTAAAGTTTTCATCTACGGAAATCAGATAGGAAGATATGGAGTTCAAGAGTTTTTCATTTTCAATATGTGATAACAAAACTTCTTGTTGGGCATTTTTCAGGTCAGAAATATCCAAAAAACTGTATACTGTACCCAGTCTGATATTGGCTGAATCATAATAGTCAGATTTAGAGACAATAACTTCTTTTCTGTCATTATTAATGATGAGACTGTATTCCCCTTTCTGGAAGATGTCGTCTACTTCACTAAAATTATCGGGAGCTAAGCTTTTTTTAAATGCCATAATTGTTTTTCCCAGCAGATGATCAGTTCCTCTGTTAAAGAAAAATTGGGCACTTGAGTTTGTGCCGATTATCTCTTCATCTTTGTTCGTGTAAATAACCGGAACAGGAACAGTATTAAGAAGATTTTTCAAAAAAAGGTACTGTTCTGCAATTTGAATGTTATTTTTTTCTCTTTCGAGGGCATCGCTGAAGATTGTTAAGAATATTCTGAGATTAGGAGCAAAGTTTGAGCTCCAGGAAAGGCTCTGTTCCAATCCTGCAAAACAGACAAATCCCAGAAAATTTGTTCCGGAGATGAGAGCATATATGTCATATGAAACCTTCGACGATTTAAATGTCTGTAAAAGGCTGGAGTCTGTGATTAAGTTATTCTTTTCTTTGGTGGAGAAATGAACATAGCCTTCTTCCATTAACACGTTTTTCAGACTGTAAACTGCTTGATCATTTTCTTTGATAAAATTGTGTACGGATTTAAATTTTTCATCACCCTGAAAATGTGAATTTCTTATCCGGTTATCAGTTTCATCCCAAAAGGAGACAATAATAAACTTTGTTCCCAGTAAGTGAGAAAATTGTGGTAGAAAATTGCTTATTTCATCTTCAGGTTTGCTTGTAGTTGAAAGGTTATAAGATATTTCATAAAGGGTTTTTTGAAACCCAAGAGTTTTAACCAGATTATTCTGTAATATTTTGTGCTCAATTGTTCTCGAGAGTTTGCTTAAAACCTTATCAAACAAATCATTGTACTGTGAGATTACTTTATGAAATTTATCGGAAAATTCACTGTCAAATATTCCCAGTATCAGTTGCCCCTTAAGCTGACCAAAAACAATAATTGGATAGAATTTTTTTACAGAGAAAGGTAGGCTGATGAAGCGATTATATTTTTTGCCCGAGTATTCTATATCTGCGATAATTTTAAATTCTGTTTCAAAGAAATCAGGTATTATTCCAATCAATTCTTCAAACATTGCACTTACAGTTATTTGTGGCCTTTCGAAGGATTCACTCAGACTATTAAGAAAGGATGTCTCCCGGAATTTTTCCACCAATAATCTGTTGCCTGTATTAAGGCTCATAATGGGAATTAAAATTAATGCGTGCAAATCTGAAATTGGAGAATTAAGAGAATAGTCAATAAGATTGATTTTAAATTTAATTCTTTCTTTACCAGAATTTACTTCAAGAAGTGGTTCAAAAAGTGATTCCCTTTTATTAATAGCAAAATCTTTAAGCATCTTTACAATTGCCGGATTAGCTGAATTCTGTGTAAAAAGAGTTTCTAGATTTATGGTTTTGCCTGTGGTGATATCAAAGGTATTCATAAAAGGGTCGTTCATAAATTTGACGTTGAGGTTTTTATCAAAGAGTACAATTGAATCAGTAACGTGTTTCATTAAAGCCATGTTTTTTTGCAGTTTATTCAATTCATTCAGTAAAATTTCTTCAAAAAAGCGTTTAATGGTAATTCTGTTTTCCAGTTCACTGAGTTCGATGAAACGGACGTTTGCAAAAATATTACTGTAATCTTTGAATGCTTTAAACTTATCTTTAACAATCAGCAGAAGATAGGCAAAACGGTGTTTTCTCAGAAAATCACTAATTTCGAGAGCAGAATATCCCTCTTCAATGATTATTGCCAGATTACTTTTTTGCAATTCCAATTTTTTCCAAAAAAGAGGGATTATCTCAAATCGATAATCTTTGAGTAAATCTGAAATTGTCTGTTCAAGCAATTTATCATGATCACCTTTCGAGTAACACACAGTTTCTATTATGTTCATAATGTCCTCTTTCATCAGATTTTTCTACTACACAGATTGCTGATACATCTATTGTGAGTCAAGTATTATCTATGACTTAGCAATCTGAGCAAGGAATCAAATTGTTCATTTTTTTATCTATCAGGGTTAAGTGATTCTTAAAAAGTGCTGAGTGCAATATTTGTCAGTTTTATATTTCTATGTATTGCAGAAGATTAGATGCTTTTTCGTATATATAGTGCTTGACAATATTAAGGTAGATTTTTTTTTAAACCCAAGTTTTGAAAACTGAGTAATGTAAGTTTTTGCAACCACTGTTGAGAGCAGTGGTTTCTTATTATATAACAACTGTGGTAAATTTGTTATTAATTTTAAAGGGAAATGTATGATTAACGAAAAATTGGAATTAATTGGCAAGCAGGCTTGTTCCATGCAACAGGTTGCTCTTTATGATATTATTATGAAACCTGCTAAAAAAGGTAAGGTGATTACCTTTTTTATCACTAAAATTGGTGGTGTTACAATCGAAGACTGCCAGAGCGTAAGCAGGATAATAAGTGACGAACTGGAAAATGCAGATTTTATTAAAGGCAGCTATTATATAGAAGTATCTTCTCCGGGACTTGATAGACCTCTGAAGTTGAAAAAGCATTACATAAGTGCTATTGATGAGCTTATTGATATAACTTTCATTAACGAAGAAAAATCTGTGGAAACTGTTACTGCCAAGCTTCTGGAAGTTAATCCTGATTCTATCAGATTTGAGATTAAAGATAAAGAAATGATAAGAGAAGTTTCTTACAGCGATATTAAAAAAGCAAAGGTTCACTTTGAGTTCTAGGAGGGACGATGACCGGTAATATGATGGCAATTCTGAATGATTTGGCTAATCTGAAACAATTGGATAAAGTAAAACTGGCTGAGATAATTCAAGACAGTTTATATCAGTCAATTAGCAAAAAGCTTGTTCCGGAAAACGAATTACAGATAATTGCTGATTTTAAGAATAATCGAATATATGCCCGTTTTAAAAAAATCGTTGTTGAACAGGATTTTTCTCTTGGACAAATTTCGCTGGAAGATGCAAGATACTACTATGACGGAGAAGCAGAGGTGGGGAGTACAATTCCGGTAGAAATGAGTATCCAGGAATTTGAACCCAAAGTGGTCAAAATAGCTAAACGAGTGATTCATGAAAGAATAAAAAAACTTGAAGAAGATCGAATAATGTTTGATTATGAAAAACAGAAGAATCAAATAGTCTCCGGTAGAATCAGAAAAGTTGACTATAATGGCTATCTTATAGACATTGGCTATGCCGATGCGCTTTTGCCTACGGAAGAGCAGATAGAAGATGAATATTATAAAGTCGGAGATATTGTTAGTGCATACGTGATTAACATCCGTAAAAACAAGGATGATGTTAAGATTATCTTGTCACGCTCAAATCCTGAATTTGTAAAAAAACTGTTCGAAAGCGAAGTTCCAGAAATTTTTGCTGGTGAAATTGAAATAAAAAAAATTGTCAGAGAGCCGGGAGTGAGAACAAAAATTGCCATCGAATCAAAAGTTCCGAAAATTGATGCAGCCGGTAGTTGTCTTGGACCAAAAGGAATGAGAATTGAACAGATTCGTAAAGAACTCCATGGCGAACAGATTGATATCGTGGTTTGGAGTGATTCCCCGGAATTGCTTATTGCAAATGCGATTGGACCAGATTTGGTGGAAAGGGTATACCTTGCTGAACATGGCAATTTTGCCAGAGTCATAGTAAGCCAAGGTAATAAAAATCTGGCAATTGGCAAAGTTGGAAAGAATGTAAAATTAGCTGCAAAACTCACTGACTATAAAATTGATATATTTACCATGGAAGAATTTGAAGACAAAATAGCAGAAGAGCGCAGAATAACCAGCCACATTACTGATCTGGATGGTGTAACGCCCAAAATTGCGGCTATCCTCAAGGATCATGGATATACATCGGTTCAGGATATTTACGAAGCGACCATTGAAGAATTATGTAACCTTGAAAATATTGGAAGTAAAACTGCAGCAAAGATTTATGAGGCGTCTAAGACTTTTTAATTGATATGACAAATAAGAATTCGCATGCAGGTCATATCCCTTATCGGACTTGTGTAATCTGTAGAAAAAAAGATAAACAGGAAGATTTGTACAGATTTGTGCTTTTAAATGGAAGTATTGTTTACGATTTGAAAGGCGAAATTAAGTGTCGCGGCAATTATATATGTAATTGCAATGATTGCCTGGAAAGGTTACCGCAATGGTTAAAAAAGAAAACCAGGAAAGTCGCAAATGGAAAATAATGATTCACTGACTGATCGTAAAATTAATATGCTTAGGTTGGCACACAAAGCTGGAAAATTGAAATTTGGAACAGATGCTTTTATAAAGTTATCAAATCTGAAAAAAGTAGATTTAGTAATTTTAGCAGAAGATATTTCTGAAAATTCTGAAAAAAAAATAAATAATGTTGCCAAAAAAACCCATGTTAAAGTTTTGAAGTTTTTGGATAAAGAAAAATATGGAATTATCTTCAATAGGAAAGACACTGGAGTTATTTCTTTCCAAGATAGAGGATTTTCCGAGGCTTTTTGCCGCATGTTTCTATAATTGATTAAATTGGAGGAAGATTGAGTATTAAAGTATGTGATCTGGCAATGGAATTAAAAATATCCAATGCTGCGCTGAAGAAACACCTTAAAGATATCGGAGTAGTTGTTAAGAGTCATTTAAGCGTAATTGAAGATGATGCAGCTGAAACAATCAGAAACAAATTCATCGAGCAAAGAACAGCAATTGCTCAGATTGACGCTGCCAGGAAATTATACTTTGATAAAAAGAAAAGTCGCTACGAAAATGCCTCCAAAAAAGTTGAGTCACCATTCAAAGACTCTTCCAGAGAAAGCGATTCAGTTATACCTCGAAATAGAACTTCGGCTGTAAAGTCTTCTAGGATAATTCCGCAAAATGATGTACCTGCTCAACTGCCGGCTGAACCAGAGACTAAACAGAATCTGACAGAATCGATATCTGTTAAACCTGAACCAGTTCTTCCTGTGAAAGAGAAAGAATTACCTGCTCCTCAGAGTTTTGTTAAAGCTTATGAAAAGGAAGATAATTCTCAAACAGAGTCGGTAGAAAACAAACCAAAAGAGAAAAACGAGACACCTCGTGAAGATTCAGCTGCTGCAAGCATTCCGCCTCGTCGTTCAGATCGTCAGAGTTCAGATCGTCCGCGAAGAAATGAGAGAAGTTCTAGATTTGACAATAGATACAAAGAAGAAGGGAATCTCGATCAAACGGCAAAACCTTCTTTCAC
>JAQVBK010000169.1 GCA_028690365.1 Candidatus Cloacimonadota bacterium | reverse complement strand
AAAGCAATAGTTTATAATTTGAAAAGATTTATAAAACTCGAAATAGTCCAGTTCGCAGGATAAGTGTGCCCAAATATCACGTATAAGACAACAAAACAAAGAATGAAGGAAAAATGAGGAAAAACCTTCAAATAAAACAAGGAAATTTGATAGAAAAACATCTTCCCAAAGTCCTGAGTTTCTTGAAAAAATCAAAAGAAATTCTTTAACAAATCAGAAAAATGAATTATATGTAAAATATTACTGATTTATTTCATTTTGCAACAGGTTCATTTATATACGTTTATATGATACATATGCAGATAATTGAAATATCTATTGACTTGCCGCCACGAAGTTGATTATTTGTCAACTAAATGGAGGTAATATGAGCAGGTTGCAAATAAAGGTGGTAAAATAATATGGACGAAAGATTGTTAAGAATTGAATTTCAACCATTTGATTATCAATACCTTAAATCATTGTTCAACGATTTTCGCTATCCCCGCAATAAAATCAGTCGACTAATAAAGCAGGGAGAAGTGATTGATCTGAAGAAAGGATTATATGTCTTAAACGAGAAATATCGTTGTCCTCTATCACTTGGGGCAGTCGCTAACAATCTTTACACTCCATCATATGTGTCTTTGGATTATGCTTTATCTCATTATGGATTAATACCTGAACACGTTTTCAATATTACATCTGTTACAATCTCAAAGAGAAAGCAATATGACACAAAGCTGGGTAGTTTTGTTTATCACTCCACCAAAGTTTCATATTATTCAGTAGGATATACAACAGAAATCGAAGGAAATACTAATTATCTTATTGCCACTCCTGAAAAAGCACTCTGTGATAAATTGTACTTTTTGTCACCAAGCTCAAATTTAAGGGAACTGGCGAGTTTGCTATACGATGACTTGCGTATTATGGAGAGTGATTTACGTAATCTGGATTTAAATTTAATTGCAAATATTGCAGAAAAAGCAGGAAAAAAGAATTTGACAATGCTTCATGATTTAATGAGAAATTTATGAAAAACATCTTAGAAAAAATGATCCTGAAGCAGAATCCTGTTACAGTGTCCCAATATCGGATAACCCTGAAGGATGTCTTGCAAAAACTCTGTTTGTTAGGACTCAGGAGAGCTGGATTTTTTGATGTGGCAGCCTTTTATGGCGGTACAGCCCTAAGAATGATGTTTGGTCTGGATAGATTTTCCGAAGATCTGGATTTCTCGTTGCTGACATCGGGTATGGATTTTCACTTAGAAAGATATGCTGATTTTGTGCAAAGAGAACTAAAGAGCTGGAACCTCTCAGCAGAAATATCAATAATTGAAAAATCAAACAGTCACATAGAGTCTGCCTTTCTCAAAACTAATACTTTGTTAACGTTTTGGGAAATTAAGATTAACTCCCCTTTATTAGACAGGTTACATAAAGGTGAGATTACTAAAGTTAAATTCGAAATAGATACAAATCCTCCCTGCAAATTTGCCAGTGAAATGAGTTACATCCTTGAACCAATTCCTTTCAGCATCAGGGTTATGAACGCATCAGATCTTTTTGCCGGAAAGATGCATGCAGTTCTGGCCAGAAACTGGAAAACAAGAGTTAAGGGAAGAGATTGGTACGACATGATTTGGTTTATAAGTAACAACATAAAACTGAATATTGATCACTTAGAGAAAAGGTTGCAACAAAGTGGACATCTGGAATCGACTGTCACCCTGGAGAGAGAAATGCTGACTTCACTGTTACAGCAGCGATTATCGAAAATAGATACTAGTCAGGCAAAACAGGATGTGTTGCCTTTTATTGCAAATCCGCAAAAATTAGATTTTTGGTCGGAAGATTTCTTCAAAAATCTGATTGAAAGAGTTATTGTTGAATGACGACAGTCTCGCAAGGCAGAAGTTAGAATGAACCCATCCGACAAAAAAAATAAGAAGAGTAAATTTCTCGGTAAAGATAAACTTTTCAGCATAATTGCTCTTTTCTACCAGAGCCACGATGCTGGCAGAGCATATCTGACCGATAGCGGGTTTGATTATGTTTACGATTTTAAAGTTTTATCCCGTGAAATCTTTGCCATGTGGAATGCACATAATATTACGCAACGGCGAAGCATATTTCATCGGGATCATTTGGGTAATGTGCCCTGTTCTTTAAGATAGCAGAAAATGCTATTGTAACAAGTGTGAAAAAGAATTTGCCTCGTGAGATAAAATAGTTTACTAATTCTTCACAATAAAAATTTCTGCCCTCATGAAAAAAGAAAGCATCATTAAACTCTTTAAATCTTACAAAGAATTCGCAGTTGACTTATAATATAACATTTTTAGAAATTATCTATTATTTAAGAATAGAGAACCATTTCCAAATGCTAATGAAAAGATTTATCATTATTTTACAAATTCAAAGCAGTCTACTTTTTTTCTTCTGAACAGGTGAATTTTATTTATCTGAAAAAATCACATTGACAGATAAACTGCAAAAAATGAATTGCTTAAGTTATTTAAAAATTACGTGATAGAGAAGGTTTAAGAGGGATGATGACAAAGAAAGTTTTGATAACAGGAATAAGTGGTTTCATAGGACATCACACGGCTTTAAAGCTTATGGAAACAGATTACAGGTTTATTGGTCTGATCAGACCTGGAACTGACAAAAAAAGAATTGAAGATTTGAAACGTTGCGTAAATTTTTATGAAGCAGATCTGGCAAATATTATTGAATTACGTGAATTTCTACAAAAGAATAAATTTGATGCAATCATACACATTGGAGCAGTCAGGGGAGGAAGAAGTTTTCCCAAGGATATATATTTAAAGGCAAATGTCGATGCTACAAAAGAACTGGTGAAAAATGCTTATAATAATGACTCCAAATTTATATTCTGTTCTTCAGTGGGGGTATTTGGAGCAATTCCTCAAGCTGTTCCTGCAGACGAAAATACGCCCAAACAAGATGACAACTACTACCACTTTACTAAGAACAGATGTGAAAAAATTATTGACGAATATGTCCAAAGAGGCTTGAAAGCAGTTATAGTAAGACCTTCGATAACTTATGGAACAGGAGATTATGGTTTTCCTTATACGCTGATTAAACTGGTCCAAAAGAGAATGCTATTTTTGCCTGATCAACCCGTAAAAATTCACCTGACCAATGTTAAGCTTTTGGCGCAGGCTTTCAAAAATTTGTTGGTAAATGGATTTGAATCAGGGCAAAGATACATTATTGCCGATAAAGAACCTGTAGAATTGAGAGAAATGGCTCAGTTTATAGCCTCAGAACTTAGAATGAAAAACTATTCTCCAAAAATTATAAATAAGAGATACTTTGCAATAGCAGAAAGCGTGTGCAAAAAAATAAGAAATGAAATCTGGACTGCACGTTTTCAGCTTATTTCAAAAGATTGGTATTATAATGTTGAACCGGCTTACAAAAATTTGAAACTTGATGAATTCAGAACTATTCCCGAATTTCGTGATGTCGTTGAATGGTTTAAAAAAAATCAGATAAAAAAGTAAAGAGATGGCTATACCTATACTGAGAAATTGGAAGAATTATTATGAGAATCCTGATGAGGGTCTCGGATCTTCCTATGAAAGAGTTATAATAAACGCTAAGCTTGAACGGATAATAAATAGATTTAAGATAAATAGCATTCTTGAGTCACCTTCATTTGGTTTTACGGGAGTTTCCGGAATAAATAGTATGAATCTTGCTAAAATGGGATTAAGAGTTACACTGACAGATCATGATGAAGCCAGAATCCAACTGATAAATAAAACATGGAAGGAAATGAATATACCTTTAAAAACTGTTTTCCTGAAAGAGTACTCTTTTCTTCCGTTTAACGATGAAGAATTTGAGATGAGCTGGAATTTTTCAGCATTGTGGTTTGTAGAAGATTTGTTTCAATATTTATCTGAGTTAACCAGAGTAACCAGCAAAGTGATTCTATTATGTGTTCCCAATAGGTTTGGAGTGGGATATCTTTCCCAAAAATATACCGGCAAAGATGATTTGAAAAAATACCTGAAGGAAGAAAATATTCTCCCTAGAAATTTCATAATAATAATGAAAAGACTTAAGTGGCAACTTGTTGAAAATAATTTCATTGATTGTCCGCCATGGCCTGATATTGGCATGCCCAAGAAGAAATTTCTGCAGAAGTTTGGATTAGGTTATTTAATAAAAGAATCTGCTGATCCGGTAAATCCCTTGTCTATTCTTGATTACTATTCAGAAGAAGATTTGGAATTCGAAGATAAAATGATGAAATACTCTCTCTTTGAAAAATATGCTCCGAATTTCTTTAAGCGATTTTGGGCTCATCATCAATTCTTTATTTTTCAGAAGACTGAATAGTTCAATTCTTATCTGAAGAAAATTAGTATATTATGTTTTTGTTTGAAGTGATGGTCTGAGTTTTATTAAATTCAGGGAAATTAACACTGAAGATAAAAACCTTGATAAATTTCCGGCTTTTTTAAAATGGGTATTTATGGTTACTCATTGAAAATAGAAATCCAAGAATGAGAAAATAAATCAGGAGAAGAAATGAAGAAAATATCTCCCTACCTGTACATCTTACCTGCTTTAATAATTGTTATAGCATTCCGTTTTATACCTATCTTATTCTCTTTTATAATCAGTTTTTATGAGTGGACGGTTACCGGACCGAAAGGTTTTATCGGATTAGCAAATTACGAAAGATTATTGTATGACTCTTCATTCTGGCAATCAATGCTAAATACTTTTTATCTGGTTTTATATGTAGTGCCGGCTACAATCATTTTTTCATTGATTTTTGCAAATTTACTAAATGGTATTGAAAGACTAAAGTCATTCTTTCGTTCTTTATATTTTATTCCCGTAGTAACTTCACTTGTTGCAGTGTCTATTGTTTGGAAACTGATGTTGAATCAGCAAAACGGAGTTATCAATTTTCTTATTGGACAACTCGGAATCGAAGGTTTGGCATGGCTAACCGAGAGTCGAGGTATAGTGGATCTGTTTTTAAGTAATTTTGGTTTTAATTTTACCTCGGTAGTAGTTTTTTTTTCCAACTTAACCGGTATGGCTGAAAAAACAGTGTATCTGATTTTGGGAGGTCCTTCTCTTGCCCTATTTTCAATTATTATGATGTCAATTTGGAAGAGCCTGGGCTATAATACAATCATTTATCTGGCAGGTCTTCAGAATATACCTCAGGGATACTACGAAGCAGCTGAAATTGATGGGGCATCAAAATTTAAACAGTTTCTCAAAATTACTCTGCCTTTGATTTCACCCACTACATTTTATGTTTTGATGATGACCACAATAACAACATTTCAGGTGTTTTCACAGATTTATTTGATGACGGGTCCTCCCATTGGAGGTCCGGAAGGTACCACTTCAGTTATTGTGTATTATATCTTTAAAAAAGGTTATGATGAACTGAATATGAGCTATGCGAGTGCTGTGGCGCTTGTGTTATTTATGATTATTCTGACTCTTACGCTTCTGCAAAAGAAACTTGAGAAAAAAGTACACTATTAGATGAGGTTTATATGTTTAATACAAATGGGAAACTAACTGCAACATTGAATAAAAGTTATAAATACATCTTCCTGCTGATATTTGGAATGATAATGATTCTGCCTTTTGTCTGGATGCTGACTACTTCAATGAAATCTCAGTTTGAACTTAATAAGGGTAACATTGGTTTTTTACCGATAGAAAAGCTTACTATCTACAATTATGATGACGAGGAATATATAGTTAAAAGAATAAAAGCAGTTGAAGACAGTTCTTTTATTCATATTTTTAACAACGATGGTGAAATAGTAAGAGCCTATGCAAAGGTTTCAACAGATGAATTGAAAGACGTTTCGCGCTGGAAATTTCATTGGGAGAATTATCTGAAAGCTTTTAAAAAAGTTCCATTCAGCAGATACTTTGCCAATACTATTTTTGTATCAATATCAATTTTGATAGGAGTTCTTATAACCTCTTCTTTAGCAGCTTATGCTTTTGCCAGGATGAAATTTGTTGGGCGCGATTTTATTTTCTATCTGTTTATTAGTATGATGATGGTGCCTCAACCTATTTATCTGATCCCTTCTTATGTACTGCTTAACAGTCTGGGCTGGATAGATACTTATCAGGCATTGATTATTCCGTGGCTGGCTAATATATTCACCATCTTTTTACTTAGACAACATTTTAAGACGATTCCTCAGGAGTTGTTTGATGCTGCCGCTATTGATGGCTGTAGTAGATTTCGCATTTTGTGGACTATTGTGTTGCCATTATCAAAATCTATTGTGACGACTACTGCGATATTCTCGGTTATTGGGAGCTGGAACAGTTTTATGTGGCCTCTGGTGATGACTAATAGTGATGAACTAAGAGTTATCCAGGTTGGTCTTTCTAATTTCTCCTCTGAAGCTTCTTCTCAGACATCTCTTTTGATGGCGGCTTCAGCATTTTCAATTCTGCCTTTGTTGCTTCTTTTTTTATTCGCACAAAAGAGAATTATTTCGAGTTTTGCTTCCAGTGGAATGAAAGATTAAGTTGTTAAAAAAAATAGTGATTGACAAATCTTGGTCTCTAAAAGCTGTTGAATGAAAATAAATACTAACAAAAATTAGCATATATCCGGAGGAAAATATGGTTAATGAACAACTACGCAGGATTATTGCAACAGACTGCGGAAGTACTACTACAAAAGCAATTTTAATTGAGTATGTCGATGGCGAATACAGACAAACTGTCAGAGGCGAATCTCCAACAACTGTTGAAGCTCCTCTGAATGATGTAACTAGAGGTGTGATTAACGCTGTTGAAGAACTACAGGAGCTTGCACAACTAAAGTACAACGATCCTGAATTTAAGCTGGTGGAAAACGGTAAACTGATTATTCCCAGACAAGGAAACAATGGCGCTGATGCCTATGTATCAACTAGTAGTGCGGGTGGCGGACTACAGATGATGGTTACAGGTGTTGTAGCTAAGATGACCGGTGAATCAGCTGAAAGAGCTGCACTGGGAGCAGGCGCGATTGTAATGGACCTTATTGCCAGCAATGATCAGCGCGCTAATTATGAGAAGATTGAAAGAATCAGATTATTACGCCCGGATATGATACTGATGGCTGGTGGAGTTGACGGAGGAACTACTAAACATGTTGCAGAATT
>JAQVBK010000168.1 GCA_028690365.1 Candidatus Cloacimonadota bacterium | reverse complement strand
GACCTCTGCAGGTAATTCTCTCTATTTGCTGTTTGACGGAAAAGTCCGAATTACCAAAAAACTTACCATGAAAATTGTTGATGAAAATGTGGAAGAAAAAATGCTGGCAGTGCTTTCTGACAAAGATTTCCCTACTTTTGGAGAAATTGGTTTGGTGGGAGCAGGAAAGAGAACAGCAAACGTCATCGCAGTTACAAATTGCAGAATATATTGTCTTTCCAAAATAAGCTTCGAAAAAATTACTAAAGAAGATATTTATGTGGCATATGTTATCATGAAAAGCATTGCAGTAATTTTGGCTAAGAGATTGGAAAAAGCTGACAACGATATGCTAAAATTAGCTACCGCATTATCACTGGTAGTGACAAAATAGAAAAGAGCGGATAATTCCGCTCTTTTAAGTTTACAGACTAAACTAAGTGTTTAGTAATTGGATACTTCTTCATCCAAAGCCTTAAAAGCCTGAGTAGATTTAAATTCATTGTATGCAGCTTCTTCACTGCGGATGAAATCTTTTACACCTTTTTTTACTTCGCTGGCAGGAATTGCAGCTCTTACCCAGCAGTTGAATTGTCCGGTTTCAGTGTCCTGATAAGTGTCTTTTTTCGGAAATGTCATACCTTGGAATTGTGCTTTAGCAACAGATTTTACAACCTGTTCTGTTAAAGCAAGAACCTGAGGATTATCGTAACCTGCTTCTTGTTCAAAATCTTTCATCATTCCTTTTACAAAAACTTCTACATATAAAGCTGCATCAAGCATTGCTTTATTTTTTGCAGCTGATTCAGCCATTCCTTTGCTTGCTTTAGTGGCATTTCCATAAGTGAAAACATATGCACCACTTTCATCTACTTCATCATACCAATCTGGCTGGAATACTTTCTGCAGTTTTGATGGAGCTTCAGAACTCCCACCGCCACAACTAATCAAACCAAACAGAACTATTCCTGACAAAATAAGCATTAAAGACTTCTTCATATTAACCTCCTAAAGTTTTTTAATCATAACAATTCGTACTTTAAAACTGTGTAGATTATTTTTAATTGAGTGGTTTGTTGTCAAACTAAAAATTAAAAGATTTTCCAACAGAGCTCTTGATTCAAAGGTGTTGTAGCTTTCGCCATATCCCGCCGGATCGTTTAAATTAATGACTTTTTCTGACCACTTCATATTTGATTCAACGTTGACTACTGCACTGCCGACTAGTAATTCAAGGCAACCCTTGAATGCGAGATCTGCAGCTGTCCTTATGTCTGAGGCAGTAGAAGAAAAACATATAAATAGATGACCTTCTGAAATTATTGTTTGTCCTTCTTCAATTTGCGGAACAGTGATATCGAAGTACTGATATGGCTGTTTGATTGAATCGGGATAAGAATACATTGAGATACAATGATTTTTCATGCTGTGAGAGTCTACCAAAATGATGTTACTTAAAAGGTTCATTTCAATAAGGTCAGCATCCTTTGCGACTGAAACCGAGAAAACCTTTTTCCTGTTTATTGGTAAGTAGTTAGACTCAAGTTTCCGTTCTGCTTCGTACCTGACTACATATGAACTTTTCAAACGGGCAAGAAAAACGCTGGCTAGTTCAGCACTCTGCTCATTTGGTTTAGGACCACTGTTCACACTAATGACAACACTGTTACTGTTTCCAGGATTTATTGGTTTCAACATCCATTCAGGAAGAGATTGGGTGTCTTCAGAATGCTCATCACACAAAAGTTTTTCCGGTACTGTTTTTGTCCCTGCATTATAGCAGGACATAGAAATCAGTAATAAGATGAAAGATATTGTCACAATTTTTGACATAAATACCTCTATATATCAATATCTTCCTCGGTAGTTCCTATCTGATAAATTATTGGTAATAATTGAATATAACCTGTACCGGGTCTGTTTAAGTCTACTCCGTTTTGAAGGAGAATATTGGCAATTTTATCGACTGATCCTTTTTCAGAAACCTGAGCGGTGATGATTTTAGAGCTAATCGATTTTCCTTTAGCCATATAACCTAATCCGGCAAAAAGGGGAAGGTCGTAGGCAAGTTTTTTTGCCATCGAAACAGAATCGGTTATTGCTGCATTAGTTATGCCGGTTTCAATAAAGGCAGAAATTACATCGGTTAGTTTATCTGTTTCATTAAGCACCATTAGTAGCAAATAACTTCCCATCTGGGCGTGTCCGGAGTCTTCCAGAGAGAATTCTGTTAATAATTGTATAACCTCTTCGCTATTCTTGGCATTTAGAAGTCTGTTTCTGAATTCAGCGTTTTTAAGCAGTCGTGATGACATTGCCAGATATTTCAGATATTCTTTGTTCTGTTCTTCCGGACATCCAAAAAAGAAAACAATTTTAACTTTTCCCAGAGCCGGATTATCATAATCTATACCCTCATTAGAGATAATTATGCATAAAAAGAGTTTATCAACTGATTTACATCTGGCATGAGGTATGGCGACTTCAGGAAATAATTCTGTGTTAGCCATCTTTTCTCTGCTGTAGAGTGATTCGGAGAACATTTTTTTGTTTTTTATGTATTCCGAATTGTAAGCGAGATTAATCATCTTCTCAAAAAGATCCTGTTTGTTCTTAACAACGGGATTAATAATAATCAATTCTCTTTTAGTTACTTCTTTCCACATAGTTTCTCCCTAAAATGATTTATCTTTAAACTTTTCATATGAGTATCTTAACAGTATCGGCGGAATAATGGCAGTTACTACAACCATCAGAATTGTAGCTGAAAATCCGTCAGCAGAAATCATTCCCTTTTGAATTGCCATGCTGGCTATGATTATGCCAACTTCACCTCTGGGAATCATCCCGATACCAATTCTGGCAGACTTAATCAAATCAAAACTTGATAATCTTGCGCCAATCCCGCATCCGAAAAATTTTCCGATTAAGGCAAGAATAATGAATCCTGTCAGGTAAACAGGAGAGGCTTTTATGTCACTTAATATAAATTCTAAGCCAATTGATACAAAGAAAATGTCAATAAAAAAAGATTTTCCAACAACAGATATACCGTGGTGTATTTTTTCTTTGTAATCTGTTTGTCCCAGAAATAATCCCGCAAAATAGGCGCCGGTGATTGCAGCTAAACCGGAAAATTCAGCCATCCATGAATATAAAAAAATAAAAGAAATTGCAATAGTTAAAAAAGTATCACTGATTTTCAATTTTTCCAAATTCCTGAAGATGTTCTTAATGATGAATATTCCTATAACAATTATAATCAAGAAGAAAAGTATCATTTTACCAAACAGCAAAAGGGTTGTTCCGCCATCACCCACTCCGGCTAAACCAAATACTACTGAAAGTAATAGGATGCCAAAAATATCATCAAGGATAGCAGCATTTACGATTGTTCTGCCCTCAAGAGTTGACATTTTGCCTATTTCCATCAGGGTAATTACTGAAATGCTTACACTAGTGGCAGTGAAGATCACTCCTATAATGAGACTCTGCATAACATTGTGAGTAAAGAAATAGTTAAAAAAGAATCCTAAGATAAGTGGTAAAATTACTCCAATGCTTGCAGGAAGGATTGCAACTTTTGAATCAGTTTTGATTCTTTTAATATCAGTTTCCAGTCCTGCTTCAAACAAAAGAAATAATGCCCCTATGTTGGCAATTCCTTTAATTAATGTTTCAGATGTCGCAAATTTTAATCCGCTGGGACCAAGAACAATTCCCAGCATAATTAATGCGATTACTGGGGGCATTTTTATCTTCCTCGAAATCATTTCCAGAAATTTTCCCAGAAATAGTATAACGGATAGAACCAAGAGAATGCGATAGTTGAAATGTTCCATTTTGACCTTCTTTTCTAATTGTATTTGACGTTAGTTGCCTGAACTTTGTTTTTTTAAATGTTCCCTATACGATTTCGAAAATTCGTGATAACCATCTGGTTTGGCAAAAAAATACAGATAATCTGTAGATTCTGCATTTATTGTTGATAAAATTGTGTCAATAGTTGGACTGCATATTGGAGTGGGTGGCAAACCATTGTGAATATATGTGTTATAGGGAGATTCAATTTTTAAATCTTTGTAATAGACTTTTTTTCTGATTTTTCCCATTTTTTTCAGTATGTAAACAATAGTTGGATCAGCATCAAGCTTATGATCTATTTGTAGTCTATTGAGATAAACACCAGCAATTTTACTCTTTTCATCTTTGTGTCTGTGTTCTTTTTCCACAATAGAAGCAAGGGTAATCAGTTTGTAAATATTCAAGTTGTGATAAAGGCTATCAGTTACGCCCGTTGAAACTAATCTCTTTGTTAACTCGTTAACAACAGTTTGTATAATCTCTTTTTCACTTACGCCTTCTGCAAAGTGATAAGTTTCCGGATAAAGGAAACCTTCAAGTGATGAGATGTCCATGCCGGTAATTTCTTTAATAAAACTGTAATTATAGCACAACTCCCTGAATATCTCATAATCCCCCATTTCCAGGTCAGAAAATCTTTTACAGACATCTTCAATAATTAGTCCTTCAGGAATAGTGATTTTTTTTAGTATTGCCTGATAAGAAAATATCTGATCAAGAACATCTATTAAATTTAGATTTCCGCTGAAGTGATAGCTTCCTGATTGCAGATTCTTATCTTTTTCGGTAATCTTCAAAAAGAGCTTGGCATGAAATTTACTCTTTATCAGTTTATTTTGATATAATTTATTGATGATGTTTGAAGCATTTTCTCCTTTATTTATTCTAATAACAGTATTATCGACCTGAACAGGTGAATAGAAAAACCTTATTTGCCAGACCGCAATTAAAAGGAACAAAATAATAAACAGAATAGTAACAAGTCTTCTCATATTAATGAATCCAGATAAGACTTTAAAATAAATGAAGCGGCAATTGCATCGACTTCTTTTCTGCTTTCAAGAACCCCTTTGCCTTTTTTTTTTAGTAAGTTATTAGAATCTACCGTAGTAAAGCTTTCATCCCAGAGTTCTATGGGAACTGTCAAATTTGCTTTAAGGGTGGAAAAAAAATGCAGGACTTCCTTAGTTTTGGTCGTTTCGTTACCTTCATTGTTGTAGGGAATTCCCAATAAAACAAGTTCGATATCGGATGATTCAATAACCAGCTGCAATTCATTAATTAATGATGCTTCTGAACAATTCTGAATGGTTTTTAATGGTGTTGAGAATATTTTTAGAGGGTCACTGATGGCTAAACCTACTCTAACAGAACCATAATCAATTGCTAGGATTCTACTCATTACGGAATTTTTTAGAAAAAATCAGATAAATGATTCGTCACGCCAGATAGCCAGTGACCATTTACCATTTTCAGGTTTCAAATAAAAAGTTGCGTAACCGCTTGCAGTTTGGTTGACCATCGTAAAAAATTTCAGAGTAAGAGTAAAATCGCAGGTAATGATTCTCCACCCATCTTGTCCTTCGACATCACTGACTAACCACAGTTCTTCGGGTGGAATAGAAAGTAATAACAAGATTTCATCCGGTGGTGGGAAACGACCATCTGTAGAACCGTCACGGAAAAGATTAGTATGATATTCAATTTCTGTTTGATATCCCCACCAGCTATCTGGATAACCATCTCCATCCAAATCAATGCCAGCATTTAACTCTGGAGCTTCAGAAGAAATGAGCTCAAAATGGAAATTCTTGTCCAGAATGGAAGTGTATAAATCTAAGTCTTTTCTGTTGTAGGCATTTTCCAGATTTTTTAACACATTTTCCGGAGAATTATTGGGTAACCAACTGGAGTGTACACTTAAGCTGGATTGTTTTGGGTTGAATGGATTCTTGCATCCAATTGTAAACAAAGTAGACAATAATGTCAAAATAACTGCACAGATTTGTATTCTAGAGAGCGTATTCATTTTTTAACCTACCCCATGTGTTTGAAGAATCGAGTCTGAAATCATACCATTCAGTTATTTTCCAAATACTGTCTATTACTTCCATTTTCAGGATGATTTTCCCTTTCATAACAGACAGGCTATCAATAGAATGGTTTACATTTAACAGATATTCTCTTGAAATATAAAATTCTTTTAAATAATCTTCGAAATTATTGTCCGGTTCACTCGCGATTTCATTTAATAATAATTCCATATTGTCAGAAATGATGTAATTGGTAAAATTTACATAGCTCTCATTTTCTTTATCGATGCTCCAAGCGGTTGGAACGCCATATTCTGCAACATCAAGCGGTTCAAAAAAGAAATTAAAGCTTTCTGAAAACATGCTTCTATACTTTGGTACGTACTGCAAAGAGTTAAAAACAGCCATAAAATTATCCAATGCTTGATATGGAGTAAAAGGATATGAATTCCAACTATAGTTTTGAACAGGGTCTTCTGGTTTTCTTGTTTCAAATACATCACAAGAGAACAACAAGAAAACCATTAATATACCAGCTACTATTAGAAAACTATTTTTCTTCTGAATCATTACAATTGCAGTTCCCGCAACAACAGGCGTCATCCTCTTCTTTCATGTTTTGCAATTCAGATTCCAAAGCAGCTATTTCACTCTCAAAATTCTGAATTTTCTGCAGAAGGACATCAATCTCTTCATTATTGAATAGATTTTTGTTTCTATATATAAACTCTCCAATTTCCAGTTTTGTGTCTTTAATTTTGTTTTTGATGCCGGAGATTTTAAGTTTTGTTTTTGAAACCTTTGTTACTTCTTCAACTTTGTCAAAAACCTTAGAAATAGCACTATTGATTTCACTCTTGATATTATTCAAATCCATAATAACCTCCTTTTTTAACTAATCACAAATTTAATCACCAGTGTTTTTTGTCAAACTTCTTTAATGACGTAATAGAATATCTGGATTTTTTAAGTAAAAACAAAAAAAATATTAAATTGGCTGGAAAATTGCTTCAAACAACTAAACATTAATATTAAAAAATGGAAGGGAGTAAGTAATGAAAAACAAATTTTATCTAATCATGCTGTTATGTTTTGCAGCATTACTGGCAGCGAGTCAGAATATTAATCTGGCCGAAACAGTTCAAACAACGGATTTATTAAGAAGTGATGACTATTCTACAGAGATGGTTTTCAAAATTAGTGAACTAATCAACAATGAAGTTAAGACAAAAGAAGGTGTATTTAATCTGCTTTCCATAACCAATTATGCCTTAACTAATAGATACGGTGAAGCTGCACTACCAATGCAAAGAAAAATTATTCAGGTCCCCTTTGGAGCTGAAGTCAATTGGCAGATCATTAGTCAGGATACTGAAGTTATATCATTAGCAGAAAGAGGGATAAATAATCTCATCATTCC
>JAQVBK010000167.1 GCA_028690365.1 Candidatus Cloacimonadota bacterium | reverse complement strand
GAAGACATGGAAAAGGTTTTTGCCATGATTTCACGGTGTGACAACAGTGAATATTCAACCAGGATTAAAGAAAGTGACTCATTTATTGCAGAATTACTGGCAAATAGAGAAGCCATCCTGATCTAATCATGAATGCCGGCACAGCAAACAAAAATTCGATTATTGATACAGATACTAACTATCTTTACCTTTCCGATCTTCTGCAAGTCAAATTTCCGGAATTCCATAAAACTTTTACAGAAATACTGGATAACAATAACATTAAGTATGGCTTTCTGGAAGGTACCAAAGACGTTTGGGCTGTTGATTATATGCCCATACAAGTTCACTCTGATAAATTTGTTAAGTTCTGCTATAATCCGGATTATTTGAGAAAATCAAGAAGATGGCGTGAAACGATTACTGACTGTACGGAAATCTGTAAGAAATTAGGTATAGACTATGCTGAATCAGGTATTTTGATAGACGGCGGTAATGTTATCAGAAGCAGAACAAAAGCAATCCTCACCGATAAGATATTTGAAGAAAATCCGGCTTATGACAGTAGAAAGCTAATTGAGCAAATTGAATCTCTTCTGGAATTACAAGTAGTGACAATCCCTTATCTCAAGTCAGATATCATTGGACACGCAGACGGTTATGTAAGATTTCTTGATGAAAATATTGTTTTGATTAATGAGATGGCTAATGAAGATGCTGAATATTCCTTCTGCCTGAAGAAAAAGCTTACAGAAGCAAAATTAAGTTTTATTGAAATCCCATACAACCCTTATAAAAACAAAAATAATCTTGATGCCACCGGTCTTTACATTAATTATTTACAGATGAGGAACATCATATTCCTACCTGTATTTGGGATCAAGGAAGATGATACCTGCCTGAAGCTATTCAGGCAGGTATTCCCTAAATCTCAAATCGTACCGGTTAAATCTAATGCAATCGCCAAGGATGGCGGAGTGCTTAATTGCATCTCATGGAATATTTTGGGATAATCTGATTAAATGCCATTGATAAATGCTCTAACTATGAATTTCTTTCAATTTTCATAATATAATATCTCCAATCTGAATAATTATTCCAACTGGCTTTATATTGGCGATCTAATTCAATTCCACCTCGTCTCTGCAAAAAAGGAGGTAGTTGCTCAGTTTGGATGCTCTCAATAGTAACATCATTAGTTCCAAAGAGCGTGTAGATTAGGTTATTATTGTTGTTGTTCCAAAATGCGGTATTAGAGGTAACGATGATTGAATAACAATCTGAAAAATTATCTCTCTGTGAAAGCTGCTCAAGGAATTTTACATCTTTAATTATATTGTACATGGCATTTGGTGTTCCGGCATTTTGATTTTTTGGCATTTTTAACTCAATAACATGATATTTATCTTCAATCTTTATGAGAATATCTAGTTCTCTTTTTACTAGATCTGCGTAATTATCAGGAAATAATCTACTTACAGGATATTCAAGTTTTACATCATAATTTTTTTCATATCTGAGATATAAAGCAAGTTCATGCTGAAGTCCGGATTCGTTATAAAGCTCAATATTTTCTTTTTTAATCATCTCAAAAAATCTATTGATGTCGTTCAACATATTCTCTCCTTTTAAATTTCTTATCTAATTACCTCTTACCATTCTAAACCCAATCTTGTCAATAGAAAAGTCAGGGAACGCACTATAACGGGCGTAGGTCCGGCAGAAGTATTCGGAACTTTTCCAGGAACCGCCCCTGGCAATTTTAAAAACTCCTTGTTTTGCCCCGAGTGGATTATCAAGAGTTGAATGTCGGTAATAGTTCTTGTCATACCAATCCCAGCACCACTCGAAAACATTGCCGGACATGTCATATATTCCACTTTGATTTGCCAGCTTCTGACCCACTGCAGAAGTTCTTCTTCTATTATTTCGATGTGTCGCTACCTCATCAATTATATCGGATCCAACGAAATCTGTCATTTGAGGTGTTAATTGTTGTATTATGTTGTTTGGGGTTTCCGTTCTTCCAAGGAGAATTTCGTTGAGAAACTTTGAAGCTTCCTTAAAACTTTGAAAATGGACTGATGAGGCTGCATATTCCCATTCTGCTTCGGTGGGAAGACGGTATCCGTTAGCTGACCAATTGCATTTGACACTGTCTTTAGCGGGAAAACTGTAGCAAGTCTGTAGACCTTCTTCCAGACTAACTTCATTGCAAAACCTACAGCATCATACCAACTGACACTATCCACCGGAAGATCATTGCCAGTAAATCTTGCCGGATTGTTCTTTCTATATTTATTCCAAACTGCCTGTGTTAACTGATATCTGCATATATAAAAGCTGTTAACTTTGACTATGTGTGGAAAACTCGAATCCTCTTTTCCATGTAGATTTCCCATTATAAAGAAGCCTTCGGGCACAAAAACAAAATCTGATATCAGCGCTTGATTATCTAATTTATTGCCTGAGAGGCTTGGTTGGAAATTGTGCAGACTCTCTTTACTATAAATATACTTAGCTCCGTCATTCATTTATCTCCTCCTTGTAGATGCAATCTATTATAATGAATTCCGGAAAATTGCAAGTTGTCTTTTATCTTAATCTCAAAGAGGGGCAAAATTATTGCCCCTCTTAAATCACTTACTTTGAAGAATTCAATCAATAAACCCTATTCTCCTATCATTCTCCTGAAACTGATTATATTTTTCAATCTCAGAATATTTTATCAAATCATCCAGAAATAACTTTCTATTATTACCGTCCCTAACAATTGCTGCTGCACAGGCGTTTTCAACTATCAAGCGAATTTGACCTCCGGTAAAATTATATTTTTGTGCCAGCAGTTCAACATCAATGTCTTCTGCCCCAGGAATAGAATCCGGCAGATGAGTAGACCAAATTTTACTTCTACAATTAACATCAGGCAGTTTCATTTCTATTTTGAAATGAAATCTTCTGGAAAAAGCGCTATCTAGATTTTCCACCAAATTTGTCGTGGCAATAAATATTGCTGGAAAATTCTCTAATTCTTCTAAAAAAATACTCTGAATTGAATTTTCAACCGAGTCAATACTACGACTTCCTGAATACCTTGCATGAATAAGCTGATCGGCTTCGTTTAATAAAAAGACAGGACTATTCTTGTCCTTAATACACATTTCCCGCATTATTCGAAACATATTCTTTAAATTCTCTTCGGTTTCTCCATACCATTTACTTCTCACCAACCCTGTTTCAATGGCAATTAAGGGCTTTTTTAATTCGTTGGCAATAGCGCCGGCGGCGTAAGTCTTACCAGTGCCGGAAAGTCCATGCAGCAGAATAAGCAAGCCCCTATCTGACTTTCTCTTCCCGCAATTCTCGCCCAATGAAGCTGAAAGTAACCCCCAGTCACTAAACTTGTATTTATCGGGATTTTTGTGACGAGTAATAGCTGAGGAAATTAATTCTTTTGTGTCATGAGGGAGAATCAAGTCGCCAATTCTCTGTTTGATATTGATTTTTTTTAAGAAATTGTCTGACATCTCATCATCAGACTCTTCAACAATTGACCTTCTTTTCACTGAATCAGATGATATCATCTCTATAAAACTTTCATTAATTACATAATTCCTAACTAATCCATACATCCCTTTATCAATTGTCATTATCCTTTTTTTACAAAGCTTACTTTGTTCTGAAAGGTACTTCTCGTATTTTTGCGAGTCCTCTTTACTATCGCGGCATATAGCAGTTCTCAACACTACATGGTCCAGTGAGCCCCCGCTATAATATTCTGTACGTAAAAGCAATAAAACTATCATCTTTTCAATATTATCCAATTTGAATTTTCTGAATAACTTTCCAATTTGAGAATTCTCTGCATTTCTGTCTATCTCTTCAACTATAACAGAAAAATAGCTGCTCAACTCTTTATACATATAGAAGTTTACCATTTTATTTGCCTCTCCTTTAAAACTCAAAAGAGTTTTCTCCGGAAGGGCAAATTCGACTGCCTTTAATACATTTAATAAATAACTATAACTATCGAAGTTTTGACCACGCATTATAGCCAATATTCTTTCTTCCGGAATAACTCCTGAAATAAGCAGAGTCAGTCTCCTCGATAACATAAAGACAGACTGCATCAAAACAGTATAATCATGATGATAACTTGTGAAATGTGTGTCCATAATATCAAAAACATTTTTTTCGATTAATCCGACAAATAAATCTACCTTACTAATAGTGTTAATATGACCCGGATATATGACTTCAACGATATCAGTAAATGAATTGAATCTTCCAAACCCAAGTACAGAAGACCAAAGTAGCGATATTACCTTAATCTCCTCAGAACCGAAAGCAAACTCCCTAAACTCAGTCAAATCTTTGAACTCATTCTCTAACAGACTAATTTGTCTGTTAACAGAGATCAATGCCTTACTATCGATAATTGAGTCATCTGTGAGTTTCTCGATGATTGACTTTTTTTCAATGTCATTGTCATTTAATTCGAAATTAACCTTATTTTCCTCTATTAGTTGATTAATCTCGTCTTTTCTGAAAAGTAAAAGTTTTGAAATTTGCATTAACAACAATGACGCTAATGGGGAATTCAAGTTTGACATAAACACTCCTTTTTTGTCGTTGCACTCTATAAACTGTTAATGATCAGAAGAAAGTGAATGAATCAATTCATATTGAACCATTGATTTAAAGAACTTTTTTAACTATATCCATAAATGAAAAAGAATCAAGCCTTTTCTGTAGATTTATTCTAGAGGATTTTTTTCGAATTTCTTTTTACTTTTTAAATCTGATGATTATAATAAGTTAAATAAAAATGGCTACATAAAAAAAGGGAGGCCCTATGTACCTTAGTGATGAAGCGAATGTGTCTGATGATCTCAGACGGATAATCGACAATGGTTTTCATGTTTATCATCCCTTTAAATTGAAATCAGCTCAGTTGGAAGATTTTATCAGATCTCTTCATGAAATTAGGAGCACTTCAAAAAATAGTCAAAGAAGTGATTCAGGAGATAATTATAGTTGCTTCCATTTCACCACTCACATCAAATATTACTGAATATAAAAGTAATGAATATCTGTTCGATGAAATTCACTTAATCAAGGTAGAACTGAAGAACAGAGAAACTTTCAAAAAAGTATGCGAGCTTTTGCAGTCTGCTATTCCTTATCCTCTTATCATTTTACTAAAACACAATGAGCAGTACTGTTTTAATACAGCAGACAAAAGAATAAATCAGGTGGAAAAAGAAAAAAGGGTTATTTCCTCCTCCACCTATACTGAATGGTTTGATGAAAAATGCAATGGCGCTGAAAAGTTTCTCTCAAGCTTAGCCTTTGACCAACTTTCTCATGTAAATTTACGAACACTTTACGAAAGCTTTGCAAACCGAATACACAATTTCAATACTTTCGTTATTACCGGAGAATATCAGGTAAAAACTACCAGGGAAACAACAAGGGATGTTGAGATTCAAAGAGAAATTCTAAATATAAAAGAGCAGATAACTACTCTGAGAAGTACATTGAAAAAAGAAACCAGCTTCAATGAGAAAGTAGCAATTAACATGAAAATCAAGAAGATGGAGTCTGAAGTGGACAAACTAAAGTCAAACCTGATACAGGAAGGTAAAAGTTTTGACAAACAAAACTGATTAATTCAATTGGCACTTGTGAAAAAGAGGCTCTTGCGAGCCCGATGATTAGATCATCCACCTCCAGATAACTGGATTAATCTTAATTAAATCTGAGTGGATTTTATGTCAAGAAAGCAAAAAACGATAATTGGTAAAAACAAGTGATAAAAGCTGAATATATAAAAAATCGAGGGTTTGATAAGCCTCTTTTAGATAAATCATCTGACATTCTAGACGAGAAAAAAAGGAAACCAGAATAAAAACCTTTTAGACTGGATGTCACAAAAGGGTTAATTCATTGTATTAGGAAAGGTTCTAAAACAAAATGGATTGTATAAATTTCTCAGCTTATTTAGAAATTTTTAAAATATTTAGCCGAGAAATGAGCCGAAAATTTAAACACGGATAATTGATAATTACTAGGAGTGCAGACGCCCGTCTGCCTGTCGGCAGGTCTTGTCCGCAAATTAGAGATTATTTAATAATAAAGAAACCTTCGCAATGGTCGAAGAAAGAGTAAAAATGATAATGAGTTAAAATTTATGAATGAAAAAGGAGTTTGTATTGTTTATATCTTATTTTGATGAAAGCGGTGATGATGGCTATCCAAAATATTCATCACCTTTATTCATCTTAACATCAATTTATATGCATAAACATTCTTGGAAAGACAACTATATAAAATTTAAGAATTCCAGAAAAGAACTAAAAGAGAAATATCATTTTCCAGTAAAGCTTGAAATGCATACAAAGCATTTTCTAACTGATAAACATCCATACAGAAAATTTAAGTGGGATAGACAAACCAAAAGAAATATAATCTATACCATGTTTGAAACAGTTAATACTCTTAATTTAAAAGTAATCAATGTTGTAATCAATAAAGAAAAAATCAAAAAAAATGATTATGATATTATGGATACGGCTTTAACTTATTCTATTCAACGAATTGAAAATGACTTAAATAGAAATCATCAAGATTCACATTTTCTAATTATAACAGATGAAGGACGAATAGGAAAAATGAGATCAACAGCCCGAAAAATTCAATCAATAAATTATATTCCTTCAAATTTTAGCGGTTCTTACAATAATCCGATAAAAAAACTAATAGAAGATCCTCTACCAAAAAATTCATCAGAATCATATTTTATCCAAATCTCGGACATGATATCATATATTGTGAATCTTTATTATCTAAAGGAATACTTAAATGAAAAATGGGCGAACAGAGTATATTCTATATTAGAAAATGGAGATGAAATGAAAATGTTAGATTTAATTCATGATATTCTTAATCTTGAAGCCTCTACTGGAGATAAGTATGGAATTGTTCATTACCCTAAATAAAAACACCACCTACGCTTCATTCGAAGTTTCAGTGGTTCTGAGATAAGTTAACAATATTTTATTCGATGCCAAATCTAATTTTCTCAGATATTTGATAATTACTGGGAACGTAGATGCCCGTCTGCCGGTTGGGCAGGTCTCGTCTGCAAACTATCAGCCATGAATTGGAGAACTTATGAGTGAGATAAAAGGCGATAAAATAATAAATACAGAAGAATCTTTGTTTAACAGCATTTCAGAGATTATAAATACAGCTAAACAAAATATAATTCGATCAGTTAATATCAATATGGTTATAGCTTACTGGTTAATAGGTCGAGA